>NZ_DLTK01000128.1:0-194528 GCF_002500885.1 Brevundimonas sp. UBA7838 | reverse complement strand
CCGATCTGGCGCGGGTGGCGGGGTCGTAAAGCCCCTCAGCGCTTCTTTTCGAACAGGTCGGCCGAAGCGCGCTCAAGCAGGGCGGCGGCGCTTTCGTCGGGACGCATCTCGGCGGCGCCGACGTCGAACTCGGCGACGAACGGCGACCGGTCCGGGCCGGCGTCGAAGGCGGTGCAGCCGATCACGGCGGCGATTCGTTCTGCGGCCAGACGCGCCGGTTCAGCGTGGGTCGCGGGCAGGGCGAGGGCGAAGACCTCCTTGGCCAAGCGGGCAGGGGTGTCCTCGACACGGACAAGGCGCGAAACCATGGCCCCGATCTGCGGCATGGCGCGATCCAGCCAACCGCCCTGACGCGCCCAGGTGACGGACTCGGTTTCGCGCACCCGCAGGACGCAGACGGAAAGCGGGCGCTTTCGCGCGCGCGAGGCCTCAGCGACACGACCCAGGTGGCTGGCGAACAGTTCGGGCGTGAACAGCCCTGTTTCCGGGTCCATCACGTCCAGGCTGCGCACCGAGTCCAACGTCTTTCGGATGCCCAGATGGATGCGGTGCGCGCCGGCCAGAGCCAGGATCCGCTCGGCCGTTTCGCCCTCGGGCGTGTCGGCGGACGCGACATCGGCGAAGCCGCGGTTGAACAGTTCAGCCAGGCTAATCTCGTTTCTGCCGCGCAGATAAAGCATCAGCGGAATATGATACAGGCGTGTGTTGCGCTTCATGCCCGCCGCGATCGACAGGGCGGGCGCATGGTCTTCGGCGCCCCACAGAACGGCGGCGTCAAACGGGCTTTCGTGCAGATAGTCGAAGGCGGTGTAGGGCGTCGGCGCCGCGACCACCTCGACACCGGCCGCAGTCAGGGCGTTCGACAAGGCGAGAAAGCGGCGGTCCGCGACGCCGGCGGCCAGAACGCGCAAAGGACCATCGTCGTCTGTCCGCTTGTCCAAACCCACCCCGCGCGTGGCGAAGGTGGTGACGCGCAGTCGATATTCTTCCTCGGCGATGGCGGCTCGGCCCAGCTGTTCCAGACGCAATGCGGCCTGGGCCGGATGCGGCGGCGTGGACATGGTCAGATCCGCACCCTTCACCGAATCAGGGCGGGCGCCGATGACCACGATGGGCAGGCGGCGCGGCTCTGCGGCAGCGCGAAGGCGAGACGCCACGTCGGCGTCGAAGGTGTTGATGTCGATGACGGCGGCTTCGAGCGGAAAGTCCTGAAGCGTCATCTCGGCCGAGACCACGTCGCGGGCGGTCACCGTCGTCCAGCCCAGCGCATCAAGACCCGCAGCGAGCGGCCCGATCCGGCCATCGTCAGCCGCCAGGATCAATACGCGCGCGTCGAAAGCCAAGCCGATCGTCTCCAAAAGTCGCCGCGCCAATAGTCGGCCGGAAACGCGCGGACCATAGCGACGAGGGTGTTAAGGATGCAATGTCGGCCGGCCAAAGCGATGCGGCCGGATCGCGAATGATCGTCCTCACGCGGATGAGACTTTCGCCGCAGACGAATTCCGCTAGGTTCCGCCGCTTGTGCAACGGTTGTGGGGACCGATTTGAGTGAGCAATTGACACGGTCGGTCCTGAAAGCGCCCGGGTTCTGGGGCGGGCTGGCCGTGCGAGCGTTTACCCGCAGCTGGGGCCGCGACGTCATGCTCTACACGGGCGGCGTGTCCTTCTTCGCCCTGTTGGCCGTGTTTCCGGCGATCGCCATCCTGATCGGCTTTTACAAGTTGGGTCTGTCGATCAGCGAAGTCAGCGCCCAGGCGACCGCCTTGTCGGACCTGTTGCCCAAGGCGGCGCAGACCATTTTTCAGGGCGAGATCACACGTTTGAGCAATGCGTCGGCGCGGACAGTTTCGGCTCAAAGCGCCTTCGCCCTGTTCGTCGGCGCCTATGCCGCGCACCGGGGTTTCAAGGCCTTGTTGGCGGGATTGAACCTGATCCATGACGAGACAGAGCCGCACGGCTTCTTCAAGTTTAATCTGCTGGCCTTCTTCGTGGCCATCTTCGCCTTTGCGCTGTTCACCGTGGTGTCGGGCGCCGTCGTGACCGTGCGCATCATGGCGCATGCCTCGTCGTCGGCCGCCGGCCTGCCCGGGCGAAGCGGCATGGCGCCGCTTGACGCCTTCCTGCCCGCCATCGGCTTGGTCATCGGGCTGACGCTGCTTTACCGCTACGCCATGAGCCACAGGACGCCGGTCGCCTGGCTGCCGGCGACGGTGGGCGGTCTGGTGGCGACATTGATGTCGGTCGTCTCATCGTGGCTGTGCGCCATCTATGTCGAGCAGATCGCGCCGCTGGGGGCCACCTATGGATCGGTCGGCGCCGTGGTGGTGCTGCTGATCTGGCTGTCGTGGAACGTCAACGCCATCTTCTACGGCGGCGCCTTCGCCACCGAGATGGAACTGGCGGCCAAGGCGCGCGCGATCGCCGACACGCCGCCGGCCGATGTCGTCAATCTGTCGGAGCGTCGGGCCGGGCGCCGGTCTCGATCGTAAAGCGAAGAAGGCCGTCGCCGTCCTCGACTTCGATCACGCGGCCGCCTTTCTGTGACATCAGAAACGGCACATCGATCCGGGCCATCGGATCGGTGGCCAGCAGCACGATCCGCGCGCCGGGCGAGGCGGTTTCCAACGCCTTCATGAGCTTCAGGCTGGGAACAGGGCAGCGGTGACCCCTGGCGTCGATAACGACAGGGTCGCTCACGCGAGCCGATCCGCCAGCATTTCCAACGCCACGCGAACGCTGGCCTGGCGGATCCCATCGCGGCCGAGGTCGCCGAACAGCTCGACACGGTGAACAACGCCTTGTGGGCCTGACGCCGCGAAGTGGACAAAACCCACGGGCTTGTCGACCGATCCGCCGCCTGGTCCGGCTACGCCTGTTACGGACACCGAGACGGAGGCGCGCGAGTGCGTCACTGCGCCCTCGGCCATGGCCACCGCGACGGCTTGCGACACGGCGCCGTGGTCGGACAGGATTTTTACCGACACGCCCAGCATCTCGGCCTTGGCCTCGTTGCTGTAGGTGACGAAGCCGCGATCCAGGACCGCTGACGAGCCGGGAATGGCTGTGATCGCTGCGGACACCAGCCCGCCAGTGCAGCTTTCGGCCGTCGCAAGCATCAGGCCGCGTTCGCTGGCCGTTGCGACAATCTGTTGCGCCAGCTGCGCGATATCTTGGGAAAACATGGTCTTTTCATAGGCCGCGAACCCCGCTCTAACCAGAGGCATGACCGAGGCTATCGATCCGTTATGCCCCGCAGCCCCGACATCGGATCGCATCGCGCCGATCCTGTTCGCCGTCGCCATCTTCACATCGGCCTGTCTGGTCTTCGTCGTTCAGCCGATGGCGGCAAAGCTGTTGTTGCCGACGCTGGGCGGATCGCCTTCGGTGTGGAACGCGTCGATGGTGTTCTTCCAGACCGCGCTGCTCGCCGGATATGGCTATGCGCACCTGCTGCAACGTCTGGCGACGATGCGCGCGCAGGTCGGGGTTCATCTGGGCCTTCTGATTGTGGCGGCGTTCTTCCTACCGTTGCAGATCAGCGGCCTGTTGGGGGATCCCGATCCGTCCCAACCCGCGATGTGGCTGCTGGCGACGCTGGCGGTTTCGATCGGCGCGCCGTTTGCTGTGCTGTCGGCGACCGCGCCGCTGCTTCAGGCCTGGTATGCGCGTGTGCGGGCCGGACACGCAGACGGGCAGAACCCCTATGTTCTCTATGCCGCCTCCAACCTGGGCAGCTTCCTGGCCCTGATCGCCTATCCGGTGGTGATCGAGCCGCTGGCCAGCCTGTCGGATCAGCGCCTGGGGTGGAGCGTCGGCTATGGGCTATTCGTGGTGATGGTCGTGGGGCTGGGCGTTCAGGTCTGGCGGCGTCGTGAGATCGGGTCGGCGGAGCCCGCGCCGCTTGAGGCCAGCCCGCCGATCGCCTGGCGCGAAAAGGGGATGCTGGTTATGCTGGCCGCCTTGCCGTCCAGTCTGATGCTGGGCGTGACGGCGCACCTGACGACGGATGTGGCCTCAGCGCCCTTTCTGTGGGTCATACCGCTTGCGCTTTATCTGCTGACGTTTGTCATCGCGTTCCAGACCCGGCCGGCTGTTTCGCCAGCCATCGGCCTTGGTTTGCAGGCGGCGGCGGCAGCGGCCTGCGCCGCCCTGATTGCGTTCCGGACTGGTGAATGGCTGCTGGTGTTCACCGTCAATCTGGCGGCCTTCTTCTTTACAGCGCTTATGTGTCACCAAAGGCTGGCGGCGCGGCGGCCGGCGCCGGATCGGCTGACCGAATTCTATCTGTTGCTGTCGCTGGGCGGCGTAGTCGGCGGACTGTTCAACGGCCTGATCGCGCCAGCCATTTTCGACATGGTGTGGGAATATCCGCTGGTGCTGGTGGCGGCCGGACTGCTGCGACCGTGGATCCGACGCGAGATCAGGCCGTGGGAAATCATCTGCTGCGTCGCCGGCGTGATCATCGCCCTTCTGGGGCCGCTGTCGATGGAGGCGGTTCGTTATGCGCCCGACATTCGCGCGGCCATCCCGGACGCCGAACTGGTGCGGATCGCGCAAGCCATCCTGGGGATCGCGACCCTGTTCGCCTTCCTGGTGCGCGATCGGGCGGTGATGTTCACGATCGTTTTGGCCGTTATCGTCTGGTCCGGCTATCATCTGGCGCGCGGCTATGACTGGGCCCTGTCGGAGCGCAGCTTCTTTGGCGTGATGCGGGTGGCCAAGATCGACGATCCGCTGATGGGCGGGCCGGTCCACGTACTGATGCACGGCACGACCTTGCATGGCGCCCAGGCCCAGGCGCCGTCGAACCGCTGTCAGCCGACGCTCTATTATGCGACCTCGACGCCACTGGGGCAGGCGATGCTGCAGATGCAGACAAGACGACTGGACGGCGCGCGCGTCGGCGTGGTGGGGCAGGGCTCGGGCGCCATGGCGGCCTACAAGCGCGCCCAGGACCAACTGACCTTCTTCGAGATCGATCCGATGGTGGATCGGCTGTCGCGCGACCCCCAATGGTTCAGCTTCATCAACGGCTGCGCCGATGGGCCGGTGCGGACGGTTCTGGGGGACGCGCGCCTGACGATGGATCGCGAGCCGGCAGGATCCTATGACCTGCTGGTTATCGACGCCTTCTCGTCCGACGCCGTGCCGACGCATTTGCTGACGGTGGAGGCGATCCGCGGCTATCTGCGGCTGCTGGCGCCCGATGGCGTCGTGGTGCTGCATCTGTCGAACCGGAACCTGGAGATCACCCTGCCGGCCGAGGCGGCGGCGCAGGCGCTGAAGGTCCCGCACCTGCACCAAGTCTATATCGAGCAGTCGAACCAGGGCGACATGGCCGAGGCCTCGACAGAAGCCCTGCTGATCGGCAAGAGCCCGGCGGCGCTGGAAGGGTTCAGGGACGATGCGCGTTGGCGCAAGCTGTCGCCGACGACGGTGCGTCCGTGGACGGACAACTACGTCAACTTGTTCGGATCGCTAGTGCGTCAGATGAAAATGGCGGCGCGCTAGCCCGCCGGCGTCTCCACGGTCGCCACGGCCTGGGCGGCCAGACCTTCGCCGCGTCCGGTGAAGCCAAGCCCTTCGGTCGTGGTCGCCTTGACGCTGACGGCGTCGAGCGGAAGGCCCAGCAGGCCGGCGATCCGGTCGCGCATGGCCTGGCGGTGCGGCTTCACCTTGGGGCGTTCGCAGATCAGGGTGACGTCGACATTGACGATGCGGCCGCCGCGCGCCGCGACCAGTTCGGCGGCATGGATCAGGAACTGGTCCGAGGCGGCGCCTTTCCATTTCGGATCCGTCGGCGGGAAATGGTCGCCGATGTCGCCCGCCGCGATGGCGCCCAGGATGGCGTCGGTCAGGGCGTGGAGACCGGCGTCGGCGTCTGAGTGGCCGATCAGCGTCTGATCGTGCGGCACCTCTATCCCGCACAGCCAGACGGACCCGCCTGGTCCCCAGCGATGCACGTCATAGCCGGAGCCGATGCGGGTCTGATAACGCTGCGCTTGGGGCAGCAGAGCTTCGGCCATGGCGAAATCCTCGGGATAGGTCAGTTTCATCAGACGCGCATCGCCCTGAACCAGGGCCACCGCGCCGCCGTTGCGCTGCACGACGACGGCTTCGTCGGTCGGGACCTCGGCGTCCGACCAGGCGGCATAGGCGGTCTCGATCACGCCCCGACGAAAGGCTTGAGGCGTCTGGGCGCGCCACAGACCGTCGCGCTCGACCACGTCGGTCATGATGTTCGCCTCTCCGCGTCGCAGGCTGTCGGCGACGGGCAGGACGGGCAGGGCGCCGTCCGAAGTTTCAAGAGCGGACAGCAGACGGTCGATTACGGCGGCCTTCAGCAGCGGACGGGCAGCGTCATGGATCAGAACCGGCTGATCCGCTGGACAGGTTAGGCCTGCAAGCCCGGCACGGACCGAATTGGCCCGGGCGGCTCCACCGACGACGGCTTTCCAACGCGGCAAACCGGACAGCACCTCCGACACCCGCTCGACGGCGTCAGGCGCGATCACGACGATCAGTTCGTCGGCGCCAGCGTTCAGCAAGGCCTCGGCCGACCAACGCAGCACGGGCTTCCCACCCAGGTCCCGCCACTGTTTGTCGCCGCCGGCGCGCGAGCCTGAACCGGCCGCGACGATGATGCCCGAGAATGTCATGGCGGTCTTGATAGTGCGCGCGGCGACGGGGCGAAACCATCAAAGCGCCGCGGTCGTGCTTGACGAGGGCGGCTGCGATGCGGCGAAAGACGGAAATGCCCAAGACCTTGCAAATCGGCGATGTGACCGTGCCCGGCCAGGTGCTGATGGCGCCGATGACCGGCGTGACCGACCTGCCGTTCCGCGTGCTGGCCTCCAGACTGGGCGCCGCCTATGTCGCGACAGAGATGGTGGCGGCCAAGGAACTGGCGCGGGCGCGGCCGGACGTCGTGCGGCGCGCCGCCGTGGGGGCCGGTCTGCCGTTGACCGTCATCCAGCTAGTCGGGCGTGATCCCGAACAGATGGGCGAGGGGGCGCGCATGGCGGAAAAGGCCGGGGCGGACATCGTCGATCTGAACTTCGGCTGTCCGGCCAAGGAGGTGACAGGCTCGGCCGCCGGTTCGGCCATGATGCGGACGCCCGATCTGGCGTGTCGGATCATGGAGGCGGCTGTGAAGGCGACCGATCGGCCGGTCACGGTCAAGATGCGGCTGGGCTGGGACGACGAGAGCCGGAACGCCGCCGAACTGGCCCGCCGCGCGGAAGCGATCGGCGTCAAGGCGGTCACGGTGCATGGCCGCACGCGAAAACAGTTCTACACCGGGCAAGCGGATTGGGACGCGGTCGGGAAGGTGAAGGCGGCGGTCGGCATTCCCGTCATCGTCAATGGCGACATCATCACCGCGGATGAAGCGCGCCAGGCCTTGGCGCAGTCCGGCGCGGACGGACTTATGCTGGGACGGGGTGTCTATGGACGGCCGTGGCTGGCGGCGCACCTTGAACGGGCGCTGATCGACGGCGTGGCGCTGGAGGAACCCGGACCCGAAGAGCGGCTGGCGATCGTGATCGAGCACTTGCGGGCGTCGTCCGAGTTCTACGGCCTGCCGCTGGGTCTGAAGATGTTTCGCAAACATCTGGGTTGGTACATCGAACAGGCGCCGTGGCCGGCCGATCCGCAACACCGTCGTGAGGCGAAGGCAAGAATTTGCCGCCTGGATGATCCGATGGCCGTCGAAGACGCCATGCACGAACTGTGGCGGCTGGATTTGCCTCGAGATGGCAAGTCTGCTGTTGAAAATGGGTCACAGGTGTTGGAGACTGCTGTGGCATGACGGATACGCCTTCAGCACGCACCGCTTCGCCCGACCTCGTGTCGGATGACGCGTCGTTCTGGGGGTGGGTCGATAGCGAACGCGCGCGGACCGGCTTCGGACTGGCGTTCTTTCTGGCTGTCGCGATCACGGCGGCGGCCATCTGGCTGGTGGCGGTCGCCCCGGGCGCCACATCGGGTTCGGCGCGCGGATCGAGCAGCCAGATCGCGCTGATCGTGCTGGCCGCCAATCTGCTTTTGATTTCCGGCTTGGCCATCATTGTCGGTCGGCGCGTGCTGACCTTGGTGCGCAGCACCGATGAAGCCGGATCGCGCCTTCACCTGAGGTTCGTCGCCCTGTTCTCGATGGTGGCCCTGGTCCCGTCGGTGCTGATCGCCCTGGTGTTCGGTGTGCTGGTCAATCGGGGCGTGGATCAATGGTTCAGCCAGAACGTCCAGGCCTCGGTCGAGAACGGAGCGATCGTGGGCCGCGCCTATATCCAGGACGTCTCGGCCGCAATGGATGCTGACCTGGTCACGATTTCGGATCAGTTGGTAAGCGCGAGAAGCCTGTTCGCCGATCGCATCCAGTTTAACGATGCTCTAGGCCAAGTTGGAGACATCTTCGGCTATCCCGCCATCTACATTCTGGATGGCAAGGGCGAGGTGCTGGCTCGCGCTGAAAAGACGGGCGCGCCTCCCTATCTTGCGCCGCCGCGCGATGAACTTGCGGCCGCCGCTGAAGGCGGGCAGCCTCCTCAAACCGTCACACAGCATCCAGACGCCGTCCGGTCGATCATCGCCCTGCCAGCCTATGGCGACGCCTATCTTTATCTGGTGCGTCCGCTTCAGGACGGCCTTGTGGCACGAATGAACACGTCGGTTCAGTCGATCCAGGCTTATCGAGAGGCTCAAGAAAGCCGCGCCCGGATCCAGTCGGCCTTCATCCTCAGCTATCTGGAAACGGCGCTGCTGGTGCTGGTCGGGGCGGTGTGGCTGGGAATGTCGGCAGCCAGCAGCATCTCCGCGCCCATTGGTCGTCTGGTGAAGGCGGCGGGACAGGTCGCGGGCGGCGACTTCACCGCAAGGGTCGACAGCGACGGCGCCCCGGCCGAGATCGCCACCCTATCGGACGCCTTCAACCGCATGACCGGCGATCTGCAGGCTCAGCAGGCCGCGCTGAAAGCCGCGAGCGACGAGGCGCATGATCGCAGCCGGTTCATCGAGACGGTGCTGTCGGGCGTTAGCGCCGGTGTCATCGGCTTGGACAAGCGTGGGCGGGTGTCGGCGATCAACGACAGCGCCCTGCAACTGCTTCACATCGACGACGCCGAGGTTCTGGGTCACGAACTCGCGGCCCTGTCGCCAGAGCTGAGCGATCTGGTTCGGCGCGCCGAGGCTCATATCGAGGAAGACATCGACGTCAGCCGGGGCGGAGACACGCGGCGGCTGCGCGTTAGGATCGAAGGTGGCTTGGGTGGGGAGATGGTCCTGACCTTCGACGACATCACCCGCTTGGTGACGGCCCAGCGAAACGCGGCTTGGCGCGACGTGGCCCGTCGCATCGCCCATGAGATCAAGAACCCGCTGACGCCGATCCAGCTGTCGGCCGAGCGGTTGAAGCGGAAATACCGCGCGCGGATCGGCGAGGATGTCGAAATCTTCGACCGGTGCACCGACACCATCATCCGCCAGGTCGGAGACATCGGCCGCATGGTCGATGAGTTCTCTTCCTTTGCTCGCATGCCGGCGCCGCGGTTCGCGCCCGAGAACCCGGCCGAAATGCTGCGCGAGGCGGTGTTCGCCCAGCGGGTCGCCGCGCCTGACATCGTCGTCGATATCAGCGAGCCCCTGCCCAAGGCGACGATACAGGCCGACGGCCGCATGGTGGGGCAGGCGCTGATCAACATCCTCAAAAACGCCGGCGAGTCGGTTGCAGCGCATAGGCTTGCGGCAGGCGAGGCGGCGGCGTCGGATCGTGCGGGCGTGATCGCGTCGCTGACGATCGACGACGGCGCCGCGACCTTCATGATCGAAGACGACGGCGTGGGTCTGCCGACGCGCGATCGCGATCGCCTGACCGAACCCTATGTGACCACGCGCGAGAAGGGCACGGGCCTGGGCCTGGCCATCGTCAAACGCATTTGCGAGGACCACGGCGGCGAGCTGAAGCTGGCCGACGCCAAGACCCTGCGCGGCGCACGCGTGTGCATGATCTTCCCCCTGAAACCCCACGGTAAAGGCGGCGAGGGCGCGGAGCGCAAGCTCCAGACCCTGGCCGCCGAATAGCGAGGCAAGATGCGACCAACCGGTTCCGACATTCTCGTTGTCGACGACGAGGCCGACATCCGCGACCTGGTGTCCGGCCTGCTTGAGGACGAGGGCCATGCCGTGCGCGTCGCCGCAAACTCCGACGAGGCCCTGGCGGCGATCCGGGCAAGGAAGCCGTCGCTGGCGATCCTGGACATCTGGATGCAGGGCGGCGGGCTGGACGGGCTGGAGCTGCTGGAAGTGGTCAAGGAACTGGACCCTGACCTGCCGGTGGTGATGATTTCCGGTCACGGCAACATCGAGACGGCGGTGACGGCGCTGAAGCGTGGCGCATATGACTTTATTGAAAAGCCGTTCAAGTCGGATCGGCTGGTTGTCGTGGTCGAACGCGCCATCGAGGCGGCGACGCTAAGGCGCGAGAACCGCCGCCTGCGCGCGGCGACCATGACGCCGTCGGGTCTGATCGGCCGATCACAGGCTGCGCAGGCCTTGCGCAGCACCATCGCCAAGGTGGCCCAGGCCAACAGTCGGGTGCTGATCGCCGGACCGGCCGGCTCGGGCAAGGAACTGGTGGCGCGTCAAATCCACGAAGCCAGCCCGCGCGCGCGCGCCGAGTTCGTCGCGATTTCGGCCGCCGGCATGACGCCGGAACGTCTGGATGTCGAACTGTTCGGCGAGGAGGGGCAGGACGGCCGCCCGCGCAAGATCGGCGTGTTCGAACGCGCCCACAACGGCACGCTGTACCTGGACGAAATCAGCGACATGCCGCGTGAGAGCCAGAGCCGCATCCTGCGCGTTCTAGTGGACCAGCGGTTCCGGCGTGTGGGCGGCGAGCAGGACGTTCAGGTCGACGTCCGTGTGGTGACCTCGACCTCGCGCGATCTGAAGGCCGAGATCGCAGAGGGACGTTTCCGCGAAGACCTGTTCCACCGTCTGAACGTGGTGCCGATCCGTGTCCCGCCGCTGTCGGAACGGCGCGAGGACATCGCCGAACTGGTTGAATATTTCGTCGACACGATTAGCGCTTCGCAAGGTCTGCCCAAACGCATCGTTGGGGACGATGCGGTGGCGGTGCTGCAAGTCCATCCTTGGCCCGGCAACATCCGCCAGCTGCGCAACAATATCGAGCGGCTGCTGATCCTGGCGACCGGCGATCCGGCCGAAACGATCACCGCCGACATGCTGCCGCAGGAGGTGGCGACCTCGAACGGCGGGACGGCGAACCTGGGCGGCGAGCGCACCATCGCCCTGCCGCTGCGGGAGGCGCGCGAGGTCTTCGAGCGGGAGTATCTGGCGGCGCAGATCATGCGGTTCGGCGGCAATATCTCGCGCACCGCGGCTTTCATCGGCATGGAGCGATCGGCCCTGCACAGGAAGCTGAAGTCACTGGGCGTCTCGCCTGCGCGCGGCGGCGAAGAGGACGAGCCGGCCTGATGTCACGCGTCGCCTATGTGAATGGCGCATATGCCGCGCATGGCCAGGCCGTGGTCCATATCGAGGATCGCGGTTTCCAGTTCGCGGACGGCGTCTACGAAGTCTGGTCGGTCTTCGACGGGCGGCTGGCCGATTTCGAAGGCCATATGAGCCGCCTTCACCGCAGTCTGAGCGAACTGAAGATCGACGTTCCGATGAGCGCCGGTGCCTTGGGCGTTGTTTTGCGCGAGACCGTGCGGCGCAATCGCGTACGACACGGCATGGTCTATCTGCAGGTCACACGCGGCACGGCGCCGCGCGATCATGGCTTTCCGATCGATATCGCGCCCAGCGTTGTCGTGACCGCCAAGTCGATCGATCGGGCGCGAAATCAGCGTCTGGCGCAGAACGGCGCGGCCGGCGTCACCCAACCCGATATTCGCTGGGGGCGTTGCGACATCAAGACGGTCGGCCTGCTGCCGAATGTGCTGGCCAAACAGGCGGCGCGCGAGCGCGGCGCCTATGAGTGCCTAATGTACGACGACATGGGGCTGATCACCGAAGGCGCATCGACCAATGCGTGGATCGTGGATGAGCACGGCAGGCTGAGAACGCGGGACATCCAGGCCAATATCCTGCGGGGCGTCACGCGAGCAGCCGTCCTCGAGCTCGCCGCCGCCGAGGGTGTCGAACTGGAAGAACGCGCCTTCTCGGTCGACGAAGCGAAACGGGCGCGCGAGGTGTTCGTCACCGCCGCCAGCGCCTTCGTTATGCCGCTGGTTTCGCTGGACGGCGTGAAGATCGGCGACGGCCAGCCTGGCCCGGTCGCGACCCGCCTGCGAGAACTCTATCTTGAACAGGCGCGTCGAGGGGCCATTTAGGGCGTTGCCCGAGCGGCCGGGCGGCGGTTAAGGTCGCGGTCGGCTGCATCGGCCCCGCCGCTCCCACGGCGACAAACAACGAAGAACAGGAAAAACCTGCCATGTCGCAAGACAAACGTCAGAACCTTCAGGACACCTTCCTCAACTCGGTCCGCAAGACCAAGACGCCGCTGACCATCTTCCTGGTCAATGGGGTCAAATTGCAGGGCATCGTGACCTGGTTCGACAACTTCTGTGTCCTGCTGCGCCGCGATGGCCAGTCCCAGCTGGTGTACAAACACGCCATCTCAACCATCATGCCGTCCGCGCCCGTGCAGCTGTACGAGCCCGACGCCGAAGAAGACTGATTGACCCAAAAACTGATCGACCACACCGTCCCGCTGATCCGGGCGGTCGTCATTCACCCCGACCGACGCTCGGACAGTCCGCGGCTGGCGAGCGAACGGCTTGAGGAGGCGGCGGGCCTTGCTCGCGCGCTGGACCTCGACGTGCGCGCCGAAGAGATCGTGCGGCTGCGCAGCACCACGCCTGCGACACTGTTCGGCACGGGCAAGGTCGAGGAACTGGCCGCGCTCGTGCGCGCCGCAGACGCCGAGGCTGTCATCATCGACGACGCCCTGACGCCGGTGCAGCAGCGCAATCTGGAAAAGGCGTGGGAGGTGAAGGTCATCGACCGCACCGGCCTGATCCTGGAGATCTTCGGACGTCGCGCGCGGACCAAGGAGGGGCGGCTTCAGGTCGAGCTGGCGCGGCTGGATTATGAGCGGTCGCGTCTGGTGCGAACCTGGACCCACCTTGAGCGGCAACGTGGCGGCACCGGTTCGACCGGCGGGCCCGGCGAAACCCAGATCGAGCTGGACCGGCGTCTGATCGCCGACAGGATCGTCAGGCTGAAGTCCGAATTGGAAGAGGTGCGACGCACGCGCGGCCTGCACCGCAAACAGCGTCAGAAGGCGCCGTTCCCGACGATCGCCCTGGTCGGCTACACCAACGCCGGCAAGTCGACGCTGTTCAACCGGCTGACGGGGTCGGAGGTCTTCGCCAAGGATCTGCTGTTCGCCACACTGGACACGACCCAGCGCACCATCCGGCTGCCGCAAGGGCGACCGGCTATTGTGGCGGATACGGTCGGCTTCATCTCCGACCTGCCGCATGAATTGGTCGAGAGTTTCCGCGCCACGCTGGAGGAGGTCGGCGAGGCCGATCTGATCCTGCATGTCCGCGACATCGCCTCGCCCGACAGCGCGGCCCAGGCCAAGGACGTCGAGGCTGTGCTGAAACAGATCGAGACGCCAGAGGGCAAGACGCGCCGGGTGCTGGAGGTCTGGAACAAGATCGACCTGCTGGACGACGAGGCGCGCGAGACCGTGCTGGGTCAGGCCGAACGGTTGGCGAAGGACGGTGAGGCGGTCGCCGTCTCAGCCTGGACGGGGGAGGGGATCGAGCCTCTGCGCCAGATCATCGCCGGCCTGATCGACGATGATCCCGAGACGCAGCTGACGCTCGAGCCGCATCAGGGCGACGCCTTGGCGTGGCTGTACGAACATGGGCGGGTCACGGCTCGCGATGCGGACGAGCTTGGCCGTACTCACGTCACGGTGCGGCTGCACCCTGCCGCGCTCGGGCGATTCGAGCGCCTGTATCCCGACCTGACCGACTGAGTTTTCATGCATCTGATCGAAACCGTCCTGCTTCTGCTGTTGGCCGTGGTGGTGTCGGGTTCGATCGCGCGGATTACGCGCATCGCCTTGCCTTTGGTTCAGATCGGGCTGGGCGCCGCCATCGTGCTGATCACGGGCAAGACGGTCGATCTTGAGCCCGACATTTTCTTTCTTCTGTTCTTGCCGCCGCTGCTGTTTCTGGACGGCTGGCGAATTCCCAAGGAAGACCTGTTTCGCGACCGGGCGGTGATCCTTGAGCTGGCGCTGGGGCTGGTGCTGTTCACCGTCGTCGGTCTGGGTTTCCTGATCTGGTGGATGATCCCGGAGATGCCGCTGCCGGTGGCTTTCGCCCTGGCCGCCATCCTGTCGCCGACCGATCCCATCGCGGTTCAGGCGATCGCGGCGCGAGCGCCGATCCCGAAGCGCCTGATGCACATTCTGGAAGGCGAGTCGCTGTTGAACGATGCGACGGGCCTGACCTGCATGCGGATCGCGGTCGCCGCCGCGACGACTGGGGCGTTTTCGATCGGCCACGCGGTGGGGACGTTCGCCTGGCTGGCTCTGGTCGGGGTCGCCGTCGGCGTTCTGGTCACTATGGCCATCAGCTACGCCAAGAGCTTCGTCAGCCGACGCTGGGGCGAGGACGTGGGCGCGCAGATTCTGGTCAGCCTGCTGATCCCGTTCGCCGCCTATCTGGTGGCGGAAGAATTGCACGCGTCCGGCATTCTGGCGGCGGTGGCGGCCGGGGTGACGATGAGTTTCACCGAGCGCGGCGGCATCGCCGGCCAGTCGATGGCGATGACGCGGATCAGGCGCAGCGTCGTGTGGGACACGGTTCAGTTTGTGGCCAACGGCATCATCTTCGTCATCCTGGGCGAACAGATGCCCTCGATCATGTCGCGCGCGGCCGAGGTGGTGGCAGGCACCAGTCGGCCCGAGGTCTGGTGGCTGGCGGTCTATGTGTTCGGCATTGTCGCCACCCTGGCGGCGCTGCGGTTCGTCTGGGTTTGGACCTCGCTGAAGCTGACCCTGTTTCGCCGCCGCCATCGTGGGCCGCCGGCCAAGGTCGGTCTGCGGCTGACCATGGTGATGTCTCTGGCGGGCGTGCGGGGCGCGATCACTCTGGCGGGTATCCTGACCCTTCCATTCGCCTTGGGCGACGGATCGCCGATGCCGTCGCGGAACCTTGCGATCTTCCTGGCGGCGGGTGTGATCGTGGTTTCGCTGGTGGTGGCGACCTTCGCCTTGCCTAGACTCCTGAAGAACGTCGAACTGCCGCCGGAGCCGTCGCACGAGCAGGAAGAGGATCGCGGCCGGGTCGCGGCCGCTTCGGCCGCCCTGCGTGCCATCGAGGACGCCTCGCACGCCATGGCGGAGGGCAAGCCCAACCCCGACCTCTATTCCGACATCGCCGGCCGGATCATGGAGACCTATCGCCAGCGGATCGAGACCCACACCCGCACGGACGAGGAAGACGCCGCGCTGACGCGCAAGATGGACGATATCGAGCGTCGTCTCTGGCTGGCCGGCTTGGCCGCCGAGCGCGAGGAGCTGCGTCGATTGATGAGGGCGCGTCAGCTGGATGAGGTGACGGCCAAGAAGCTGTTCCGTGACGTCGATCTACAGGAACTGCGCTACCTCTGAGGCTCAGCGATCCATGAAGGCGGAGACGGCCGCATAGCTGTCGGCGATGCAGTGGGCGCCGCGGGCCGTCAGGCGCTCGGCATGGCCGTCGCGAACATGGCCGCCCGCCGTCAGCCCCACGACCGTCATACCGGCCGCGACGCCGGCCGTGACGCCCGCCTCGCTGTCTTCGATCACCAGGACGCGGGACGGATCGACGCCCATCGTCTGGGCGGCGTGCAGGAAGATGTCCGGGTGGGGCTTTCCGCGCTCGACCACCAGGCCGGTAAAGACCGCGCCGTCGAAATGATCCGTCAGGCCGAATAGGTTCAGGCCGACGCCGATCCAGTCGGGGCCGCTGGACGAGGCGATGCAGCGAGGTTCGGTCCGGGCGGCGACGAAGTCCAGCAGACCGGGCACGGGCTCAAGCTGGTGCGGCGCGCGCTGGCGACAGGTCGCAAACCATGTGGTGTGGAAGTCGTCAGGGCAGGCACGACCCAAGGCCGCCTCGACGACCGGCCGATTGTCGCGCCAGCGCTTGCCGGTATAGGCGGCCAAGACGTCGTCGAGCGAGGTCGGCAGACCGATGGCGGTCAGTTGCTCGGCCATGACGGTGCTGTTCAGCACCTCGCTGTCGGCGACCACGCCGTCGTAGTCGAAAATGATCAGGTCGTAGGTCACGCGGGGTCGCTCAGGCTTCAGGCGCGGCCTTTTCGGCGACCTTTGCGGCGTCCCAGAGGCGGTCCATCTCGGCCAGGTCCGATTGGTCGGGCGTACGGCCGTCCTTCGCCAGCTCGGCCTCGATGAAGCCGAAGCGACGCACGAACTTCGCGTTGGCCGCGCGCAGGGCGTCTTCGGGTTCGACGTCCAGCTTGCGCGCCAGGTTGGCGACGACGAACAGAAGATCGCCCAGCTCTTCGCGCGCCTTGGCCTTGTCGCCGGCGGCGATCTCGACACGCAATTCCTCCACCTCTTCGGCCAGCTTGTCGAACACCTCGTCGGTGGAAGGCCAGTCAAAGCCGACGCGACCGGCGCGCTTGGTGAGCTTGGCGGCGCGGGTCAGGGCGGGCAGGCCGACCGGAACATCGTCCAGGACGCCCGGCTTCTTGCGGTCCTTGCGCTCGGCGGCCTTGATGGTTTCCCAGGCAACGGTCTGCTCCTTCGAGGAGCGCTGCGCCTCGTCGCCGAAAACGTGCGGGTGGCGGCGCTTCAGCTTGTCAGCGATGGCCGTGACCACGTCGTCGAAAGCGAACAGCCCTTGTTCCTCAGCCATGCGGGCGTGGAAGACGACCTGGAACAGCAGGTCCCCCAGCTCGCCCTTCAACTCACACAGATCGTTGCGCTCGATGGCGTCGGCGACCTCATAGGCCTCCTCGATCGTATATGGGGCAATGGTGGCGAAGGTCTGCTCCACGTCCCAGGGGCAGCCGCCGTCGGGATCGCGCAACCGCTCCATGACGCCGAGCAGACGGTCGATCGGTCTCAACGGCGGGCTCCGTCACGAGCTTCCAGGGCGAGGCGGATTTCATCGTGCCGCTTCGGCGTCAGGGGATAGCCCTTCAGCACCCAGGCGGCGGCGGCCAGCAGCAGGCCCGGAACCAGGATGAACAGAATCTGGAGCGTTAGCAGGGAAAAGTCGCTGTTGCCCGTCGGCCCCGGCACGGCCTTGAAGCCCACGCCTTGCAGGATGAGATAGGGAATCAGCGCGACCACGTGACCGATCTTGGTCGTCGCGGACAGGATGGAGAACATCAGTCCGGTGCGGTCCACACCGGTCTCCAGTCGCACTTCGTCGCCTGCATCCGCCATCATGGCGCGCAACAGGAACAGGCCGGCCGCATAGGGCAAACCGGCGATGAACATGGCGCCTGCCGTCAGCATGAAGTTGCCGCCGGGAACCAGGGTGGCGGCGATATAGAGGGCCGCGAAGATGAGGCTGGCGACGGCCAGGGCCTTGTCCTTGCCGATCCGCGTGGCCAGCCAGGCCCAGATTGGCGCGCCGCACAGACCGGCGACGAAATAGAACAACATGAACAGGCCGGCCTGGCTGTGGTCGTAACCCTTGATCTGTCCGAAGAAGAAGAACAGCAGCGAACCCGTGATGCCTGGCGCGACCCCCAGCAGCAGGTCGGCGATCAAGAGCTTCCGGACCGTGGGCATCTTTAGCAGGCCCAGATAGGCGCTGGCGCCGCCATGCGGCTGATCGCCCGCATTGACGGGTTCGGGCACGGCGACCATGGCCAGACCGATGGTGACGGGCAGGGCGATCAGGATGGCCCAGCCCATGATGCGCACGCCGTCGGCATAGTTCCCGATGCCGGTCTGAACCACCACGGTCGGCAGCACCAGAATCAGGATCACGCCGATGATGTTGAACACCTGCCACCAGCCATAGACGCGGCTGCGCTGGTCATACTGCGGCGCAAGCACGGCGGCCCACCCGAGTTGGCCCAGGGTGCCGATTGAGAAGCCGAGATAGAGGACCAGCAGCCAGCCGAACAGATAGGCAGGTCCGGCGCCCGGTTGGACCACGACGAACATCATGAAGGCCGACAGCATCAGGATCGGCGTCGAAATCGCCATCCACGGACGATAGCGACCGAACCGCGTCTTGGTCTTGTCCATGCCCCAGCCGATGAAGGGGTCGAAGACGATGTCGATCAGGCGCACGGCCATGAAGACGGCCGCCACGACTCCCAGCTCCAGGCCTACATAGGTGGCGTAGAATTCCGGCAGGGTGACGGGCAGGGCGACGCCAAAGGCCGCCAGCGGCAGGCACGGGCCGGAAAAGGCCGCGAGCACGGCGTTGGAACGGCGGGGTGCGGTCGGCGCGGCGGTGGACATGCGTCGGTCCGAAAGGCGCGGCGCGAGTCGGCCGCGCGTCACCATGCCAGCGATCGGTGACGCATGCACTTGTGAGATCGACCGGCTTGGGGCTTCCTGTGGGACATGTGGCGAAGCCTTTTTGCGTTCCTGTCCGTTTGCTTCGTTCTGACGTTTGCCGGCGGCGCGCGTGCGGCCGGGCCCTGTCACACCAACGCCGACGGCTGGCAGGCGCAGGGACTGGCGAACGCTGCGTCGGCCTACGGCATGGAATGGGCGCCGTTCGGGGCGGCGGAGTGGGGGTGGCAGGCCTATCTGCCGCTGATCCAGCGCGAACTGCATACGACCTGCGGACCCGGCACGCCGATCTTCGCGTCACAACTGGCGGGGTTTCAGCAGACGCACGGCCTGGCGCCGACCGGCCTGTTCGATGCGGCGACATTCCAGGTGTTTCGCGGCCTTTGGCAGGAGCGGCGGCCGTTCGTCATGGCACGCGTCGGGGGAGCCTGTCCCGAGCCGCCGCCGATCAATCAACTGGGCTATCTGGTCGCGTCCGAGGAGCATGCAGACCGTCTGACACGTCTGCTGCGCCGCGACGTGCTGGACGCCTATCGCCGGCTGGTCGCGGCCGCGCGGGCTGAAGTTCCGGAGGTGGGGGGCGATCCCGAACTGCTGCAGATCTTCTCCGGCTTCCGCGATCCCGAGGCGGACGCGGCGCGCTGTGCGCAGCAGGGCAACTGCGACGGCCTGCGTCGTGCCGTCTGTTCACCGCATCGGACGGGCACGGCGGTCGATCTTTACGTCGGCCAGGCGCCGGGTCTGGGTGTCGATTCCACCACCCCGGCCAGTCGCGAATATATGGCGCGGTCGGCGACCTATCGCTGGCTGGTGACGAACGCTGGGCGTTTCGGCTTTGTGCCCTATGTCTATGAGCCGTGGCACTGGGAGTATGTGAAGCCTTGGGATCCTTCGTTCGCGCCCTGACCGAAGCTGAGAAAGCGCTGGCGCGAGAGGCGTTCGGCGCCGCGATCGACTTGGCGCCCGTCCGTTTGATCGGTTGGCCGTTCCGCCGCGCCTTTGTGGCCGGACGCTGGTTCGGGCGAGACTGGATCGTGTGGCCGCAAGCGCAGCTCGCCTCCGACTTCGCGGCAGCGCCTGTTCGCATGCAGGGCGTCCTGATCCATGAACTGACGCACGTCTGGCAGGCCCAGCAGGGCGTCAATCTGCTGTTCGCAAAGCTGAAAGCTGGGGACACCTCCGCCTCCTACGCCTACCGCGTGGAACCGACCTGCCGGTGGGACGCGTTGAACATCGAGCAGCAGGCGATGGTGATGGAGCATCGTTTCCATTGTCGCCGCGGTCGCCCCACGCCGGGCGACAAGACCTTTTACGAGACCGTTTGTCCCTTCGAGACTTGATTTGATTTCGGGGACTTGCGGAACCGCTGGCAGCGCGCCAGGTTAGCAACGGTCGTTGTTGCGAATAACGACCCTTGTCATTCAACGGAGCCTCCTCGATGCCGAAAATCCTCGTCCTCTATCATTCGACCTATGGTCACCTGGAAACCATGGCCGAGGCGGTCGCCGAAGGCGCGCGCGAGGTCGAAGGCGCAATCGTGGACATCAAGCGCGTGCCGGAAACGGTGCCGGAAGAGCTGGCCAAGGCCTCGCACTACAAGCTCGATCAGAAGGCGCCGATCGCCAAGATCGATGATCTGAAAGACTATGACGCCATCATCATCGGCGCCGGCACCCGCTTCGGATCGGCCGCATCGCAGATGCGCGCCTTCCTGGATCAGGCCGGCGGCCTGTGGTTCTCGGGCGCCCTGATCGGCAAAGTGGGCGGCGCGTTCACCGCGACGGCGACACAGCACGGCGGTCAGGAGACGACGTTCCAAGGCCTGCACAACTTCTTCATGCACCACGGCATGCCGGTTGTGGGTCTGCCCTATTCCTTCCAGGGACAGATGACGCTGGACGCCATCCACGGCGGTTCGCCCTATGGCGCATCGACGATCACGGGCGGCGACGGCTCGCGTCAGCCCAGCGACGTTGAGCTGGACGGCGCCCGGTTCCAGGGCAAGCATATCGCCGAGCTGGCCAAGAAGCTGCACGGCTGATCCGATGCGCCAGCCCGCCGTCTTCTTCGGCCACGGTTCGCCCATGAACGCGCTTGGCGGTCCCTATGGGGCCGCCTGGCGTGCGCTGGGCGAAGCGATCGGCAAGCCCAAGGGTGTGGTGATGATCTCTGCCCACTGGGAGACGCGCGGGCTGGGCGTCACCGCGCAGGAGAAGCCCGAAACCATCCATGACTTCGGCAACTTCCCGCGCGAACTTCATGAGATGCAGTATCCGGCGCCCGGGTCGCCCGCCTTGGCGGCGCGGGTGTCGGCGCTGACCGGGGCCGTCCAGACGCAAGCGTGGGGCCTGGATCACGGGACCTGGTCGGTGCTGTGCCATGTGTGGCCCGAAGCGGACGTGCCTGTGGTGCAGTTGTCGCTGAACCGCGAGCTGACGGCGCGTCAGCATTACGACCTGGCCAAGGCGCTGAAGCCGCTGCGCGACGAGGGGATCGTCATCGCCGGCTCGGGCGATTTCGTCCACAATCTGCGGACGTGGAAACGCGAGGACGGCGCAGAGCCCTATGCCTGGGCGACCGGCTTCAACGAGGCGGTGAAGACGGCGTTCGAACGGGGCGACCATGATGCGCTGATCGACTGGGTGGGTCTGGCGGAGGACGCGCAACTGAGCGTGCCGACCGACGAACATTTCCTGCCTGTGCTTTATATCGCCGCCCAGCAGGAGCCGGGCGAGGCGGTCAGCTTCTTCAACGACCGCATCGACGGCGGCTCGATCTCGATGACGGGCGTCCGGATCGGCTGATCAGGCCGCCTTCTCGGCCTCGACCATCTTCTGGATCGACACGTAATCGGTCTTGCCGGTGCCCAGGACGGGGACCTCGGCGACCTTGACGATCTTTTTCGGCACGATCAGTTCGGGCGCACCGTTGGTTCGCGCCCATTCAGCCAGGGGCGCGACTTCAGCGTCTGCGTGGTCAGTGACGAGCACCAGCTTCTCGCCCTTGCGGCTGTCCGGAATCGACACCACGGCGTGGCGCTGATCAGGCCAGACGGCGCCAGCGATCCCTTCGACGGCGGTCAGCGAGACCATCTCGCCGCCGATCTTGGCGAAGCGCTTGGCGCGGCCGCGGATGGTGACATAGCCGTCGTCCGTCACATCGACGATGTCGCCGGTGTCCAGCCAGTCGTCGCCGATCGGATCCCACTGCAGGGGCTCGGCCGAGGTGACATAGCCGCTCATGACATTGGGCCCGCGCAGCATCAGGCGACCGCCTGCGTCGATGCCCTCGACCGGCTCCAGCTTCCAGTCGATGCCGGGCAGCACCTGACCGACCGTGCCGGGGGCGTTGCGGTCAGGATGGTTGACGGCGATGACGGGCGAGGCCTCGGTTGCGCCGTAGCCTTCCAGCAGTTCGACGCCGCCGAACTTGGTGTTGAACAGGGTACGGGTCTCCTCGCGCACCTTCTCGGCGCCGGCGACCACGAACTTCAGCGTCGAGAAGTCGTTCGGTTCGGCGACGCGGCCGTACTGGTTCAGGAAGGTGTCGGTCGCGAACAGGATCGATGCGTTCACCTGGGGCAGCAGGTCGGTGATCTGTTTGGCGTGCAGCGGCGACGGATACTGGAAGGCCTTCAACCCTTGCAGCAGCGGCAGGATGACCCCGCCGGTCAGGCCGAAACAGTGGAAGGTCGGCAGGGGATTGAACATCACCCATTCGGGCAGCAGGTCGATGTGGGCCGCCACCTGACGCGCATTGGCGACGAGGTTCTTCTGGCTCAGCACGACGCCCTTTGGCGTGCCGAAGCTGCCGGAGGTGAACAGGACGACGCCCGGCGCATCGGGATCCGTCTTCACGCGGAACCGCTTGGGCGCCGCGCCGGCGGCGAGGCCGTAGAGCTTGTCGGCCAGACCGATGGTCTTGCGCACGTCGTCCAGCCAGACGACCTCGGCCACCGTCTTCAGTTCGACGATCAGGTCGTCCAGCTTGGCCTGGTCGATGAAGCGTTTGGCGGTCAGCACCTTCTTGACGCCCGAGGCCTTGATCGCCGCTTTCAGATTGGCCTCGCCAGCGGTGAAGTTCAGCATCACCGGCACACGACCGTGGGCGTGCAGACCGAAGAAGGTGACAACGACGCCCATGGACGACGGCAGCAGGATGGCGACCCGCTCGCCCTTATCGGTCATGTTGGCGATCTTGCGGCCCAGGACGAAGGCGGCGCGGATTAAGCCGGTGTAGGTCAGCGGATGCCGGTCCTGATCCTCAAGGATTTCCTTGTCGCCGAACCGCGACCGCGCATCGATCAGGGCGTCGATCAGGGTCGAGTCGTAAAGCGAGGGATCCAAGGCCTGGCGCAAGCGCGTCTCCTACGGAGGACGCGGGCGGCCCTCTCTGTTGTTCGGGCGACTGTCATTAATGACGCCGCGTCATCTTGAAAAGATGCGTAACGTCGCGTGAGTTCCGATGCGCGATCATGCCTGCGGCAAGTCTGTTACCCGGTGTGCCTTGCCTAAACGGCCTCAAAGTCCGAAATACCGGCCATGGTCACCCTGATCGACACCCTTCAGCGCAAGCCGTCCGAGCTGCGCCACCCCGAAAAGCAGAACCGGCCCGAGTCGGTCGTTCTGAAAAAGCCCGACTGGCTGCGGGTCAAGGCGCCGGGCTCTGGGCAATACAACGCCACCAAGGAGATCGTTCGTTCCAAGGGGCTGGTGACGGTGTGTGAAGAGGCGGCCTGCCCGAACATCGGCGAGTGCTGGAGCCAGAAACACGCCACCCTGATGATCATGGGCGACACCTGCACGCGGGCCTGCGCCTTCTGCAACGTCAAGACGGGCTTGCCTCAGCCGCTGGACCCGGAAGAGCCGGGCAAGGTGGGCCTGGCCGTCCAGCAGATGGGTCTGAACCACGTCGTCATCACCTCGGTCGATCGCGACGATGTGGCCGACGGCGGCGCAGCCCACTTCGCCGAGGTGGTGCGCCAGATCCGCATCCAGGCGCCGGACACCACCATCGAGATCCTGACGCCTGACTTCCTGCGAAAGGATGGGGCGGCCGCCGTGATGATCGATGCCAGACCCGACGTCTTCAATCACAATTTGGAGACCGTGCCGCGCCTGTATCTGAAGATCCGGCCCGGCGCGCGCTACTTCCACAGCCTGCGCCTGTTGCAGATGGTCAAGGAGCGGGACCCGAACCAGTTCACCAAGTCCGGCATCATGGTCGGCCTGGGCGAGACCAAGGAAGAGGTCATGCAGGTGATGGACGACATGCGGTCCGCCGGCGTCGACTTCATCACCATCGGCCAGTACCTGCAGCCGACGCGCAAACATGCCGCGATCGACCGCTTCGTCACGCCGGAAGAGTTCAAGGCCTATGAGGCGATCGCCCGGGCCAAGGGCTTCCTGATGGTGTCGTCCAGCCCGCTGACGCGTTCGTCGCACCACGCCGGCGACGACTTCGCCCGGCTGAAGGCGGCGCGCGAGGCGCAGCTGCGCCGCTAAGTCCCGCATGGCCGTCCACCGCGTCACGCGCATTCTTCCCTATGCGCCCGAACAGCTTGCCGATCTGGTCGCCGACGTGCGCGCCTATCCCGACTTCGTGCCGTGGGTGACGTCGATGCGCGTCTGGAACGCGCGCGAGGAAGGCGAGGGCGTCAGCCTGAAGGACGCGGAGGCCAGCGTGGGCTTTTCCTTCCTGAAGGAGCGGTTCTCCACCTGGGTCCGGCATGATCGTAATGCGTCCAAGGTCGAGGTCGGCCTGTTGCGCGGACCGTTCAAGCACCTGAAGAACCGTTGGGAGTTCTTTCCCCATCCGGACGGCACGCGGCTGGAGTTCATGATCGACTTCGCCTTCAAATCCCGGATGCTGGACATGATGCTATCGGCCAACTTCGACCGTGCGGTGGAAAAGCTGATCGGCTGTTTCGAGGCCGAGGCGAAACGGAGATACGGCGTCCGATGAGTTTCGATTTCGACGCGACCGTCGTGGGCGCCGGGGCTGTGGGCCTGGCCTGCGGACGGGCGCTGTCGAAACGGGGCCTGACGGTGCTGGTGTTGGAGAAGGAAGCCCACATCGGCCAGGGCGTCTCCTCCCGCAATTCCGAGGTCATTCACGGCGGGCTCTATTATCCGACCGGTTCACTGAAAGCCCGCTTCTGCGTCGAGGGACGCCGCGCGCTCTACGACTTCCTGGCCAGCCGCAAGATCAACCACTGGAAATGCGGCAAGCTGGTTGTGGCGACGCAAGAGGCCGAGGTCGAGCGCATCGAGGCCATCTTCGAACAGGCGACGGCGAATGGCGTCGAGGGGCTGGCGCATCTGACCGGCGCCCAGGCGCGGGCGCTGGAGCCGGAGCTGAACGCCCACGCCGCCATCCTGTCGCCCGAGAGCGGCCTGTTCGACAGCCACGGCTATATGCTGGCTCTGCAGGGCGAGATCGAGGATGCGGGCGGATCGGTCGTGGTCTCGGCGCCGTTTGAGGGCGCAGAGCCCCTGACGGGCGGCGGCTTCACGATCCGTGTCGGCGGGGAGGGGGCGATGCAGGTCACGAGCCGCCTTTTGGTCACCGCGCCCGGACTGTCGGCCCAGGCTGTGGCGGCGTCGATCGAAGGCTATCCACACGGAGACATTCCCGCCGGGCATTTCGGCAAGGGCGTCTATTTCCGGCTGACAAGCAAGGCGCCGTTCGACCGCCTGATCTATCCGCCGCCCATCCCCGGCGCGCTGGGCACCCACTATCGCAAAGATCTGGGTGGTCAGGCCGTGTTCGGCCCCGATCTGGCCTTTGTCGAAACCGAGGATTACTCGGTTGATCCTGCCAAGGCCGAAGAGTTCGCCACCTACATTCGTCGTTTCTGGCCGGGTCTGCCCGACGGCGCCCTGACGCCGGACTACGCCGGCATTCGGCCCAAACTGCATGGGCCGGGCGAGCCGCAACCGGACTTTCAGCTTCATGGCCGCGAACATCACGGCATCAATGGTCTGATGGCCCTGTTCGGCATCGAAAGCCCGGGCCTGACCAGTTCGCTGGCCATCGGCGAAGCGGTCGCTGACGCTCTGACGGAGGATGCGTGACCGAACGCGAGAAGATGCTGGCGGGCTTGCCTTACGATCCGGGCGATCCCGATCTGCGCGATGGTCGCGCCCGCGCCGTGGCCCTGACCGTCGCCATCAACGCTGAGCCGGATCGAGACCGGCGCGGCGCCCTGGTCAACGAACTGGTCAATGCGGCCGACGGCAAGGCGATCATCATGCCGGGCTTCTTCTGCGATTATGGCGTCAACATCCATTTGGGCGCGCGGGCCTTTGCAAACGCCAACTGCGTGTTCCTGGACTGCGCCGAGATCCGTATCGGCGACAACTTCCAGGCCGGGCCAGGCGTACAATTGCTGACGCCGGAACATCCGCTGGACGCGGTCGCCCGCCGGGGCGAGGAGACGGCGCGGCCGATCGTCATCGGGGACGACGTCTGGATCGGCGGCGGCGCGATCGTTCTGGCGGGCGTCACCATCGGCGATCGTTCAGTGATCGGCGCGGGATCGGTCGTGACGAAGGACGTGCCGTCCGACGTGGTGGTGGTCGGCAATCCTGCGAAGATCGTCCGGCGTCTGACGCCTGCTTAAACGCCTTGAAATCGTCGCGCGGTTCATGCATAAGCCGCGCCTCGCGTGGCGGTCTTGAGGGCCGCCGCTATTGTTTTCGCGCTAGACGGAGCTCGGCTCTGGGCGGCGCCCGACTTAGAAGATTGAGACGGACATGGCCGTTCCGAAGCGCAAAGTATCTCCCTCGCGTCGCAACATGCGCCGCGCCCACGACGCCCTGACCTCGAACGTCTACGTCGAGGACAAGGACACCGGCGAGCTGAAGCGCCCGCACCACATCGACCTGAAGACCGGCACCTACCGCGGTCGCCAGGTCATCACGCCCAAGGAAGACTAGTCTTTCAGGCGACCCCGACTTCAGTCGGATGACGATTTAGACGGCGCGCGGTGACCCGCGCGCCGTTTTCGTGCGTTCAATGCGGTGAAGCTTCCATTGGAGACGCCGCATGATGATTCGTTTCACCGCCGTAAGCGCCTGCGTGCTGCTGACCCTCGCCGCCTGCAATCGCCCGGAGGAGCGCGTCTCGGAGCCCGCCGCCACACCGGTTGCTTCGGCGAACGAGACGCCCGCGACATCCGCAGCCGATCCGAATGCTCTGACGGCCGAAGGTCTGGGCCCGGTGCGAATCGGCATGACGCGCGCCGAGCTGGTGAAGGTCTGGGGCGAGGACTCTCAACCGAACGCCGTCGGCGGCGCCGAGCCCGAAGTCTGTGACCAGTTCCATCCCGCGAAGGCGCCCGCCGATGTGCAGGTGATGATCCAGAACGGCGTGCTGACGCGAATCACCCTGGCGCGCGGTGCGACGACGAAGACCGATCGTGGATTCGGGGTGGGCGATACGGCCATGGCGATCAAGCAAGCCTATGGCGGCGCCGTCTTCGCCCAGCCGCACAAATACCAGGAGGCGCCGGCCGAGGATCTGTTCGTCTGGTCGAAGGGCGGATCGACGACCTATGTCACCGATCCGTCGGCGCGCGGCGTTCGATATGAGATCGGCAACGACGGCAAGGTGATGATGGTCCACGCTGGCGATCCCTCCATTCAATTGGTCGAAGGCTGTTCCTGACGCCCGGCGACGATGTCGGCATTGGCGTTTGGCGGGGAGGCGGCTAAACCGTCGGACCTCCCTTGCCCCTTGAGCCAAAGAGCCGAGCCATGACCGACATCGCCGACATCGTCGCCCGCCAGATCCTCGACAGCCGGGGCAATCCGACGGTCGAGGTCGATGTCACGCTGGAAGACGGTTCGTTCGGCCGCGCCGCCGTGCCGTCCGGCGCGTCTACGGGCGCGCACGAAGCGGTCGAGCTACGTGACGGCGACAAGGACATGTGGGGCGGCAAGGGCGTCCAGAAGGCGGTCGACGCAGTCAACGGCGAGATCTTCGACGCCCTGTCCGGCATGGACGCCGAGCAGCAGCGCCGGATCGACGAGGCGATGATCGAGTTGGACGGCACGCCCAACAAGGGCCGTCTGGGCGCCAATGCGATCCTGGGCGTATCTCTGGCGGTCGCCAAGGCCAGCGCCCTGTCGGCCAATCAGGAACTGTATCGCTATCTGGGCGGCGTCTCGGCCCGCGTCCTGCCGACCCCGATGATGAACATCATCAACGGCGGCGCCCACGCCGACAATCCGATCGACATCCAAGAGTTCATGATCCTGCCCACCGGCGCTGAGACCTTTTCGGACGCCGTGCGTATGGGGGCCGAAATCTTCCACGCCCTGAAGAAGCAACTGAAGGACGCCGGGCACAACACCAACGTCGGGGACGAGGGCGGCTTTGCGCCCAATCTGGCCTCGGCCGATGAGGCGCTGAGCTTCATCACCAAGGCGGGCCAGGCGGCGGGCTACCTCGCGGGCGAGGATTTCCACCTGGGCCTCGACGTCGCCTCGACCGAGTTCTTTAAGGACGGCAAATACGTCATGGCCGGCGAGGGCAAGACCGTCGATTCCGAAGGCATGGCCGCCTACTTGGTCGACTTGTGCGAACGCTTCCCGATCGTGTCGATCGAGGATGGCATGGCCGAGGATGACTTCGACGGCTGGCGCCTGCTGACCGAGCGCCTGGGCGACCGGGTCCAACTGGTCGGCGACGATCTGTTTGTGACCAATCCGGCGCGTCTGGCCGCCGGTATCGGCGAAGGTCTAGCGAACTCGATCCTGATCAAGGTCAACCAGATCGGCACCCTGTCGGAAACCTTGGATGCCGTCGATATGGCCCACCGAGCAGGCTATACCGCCGTGATGAGCCACCGGTCGGGCGAGACCGAGGACTACACCATCGCCGACCTGGCCGTGGCGACCAACTGCGGGCAGATCAAGACAGGCTCGCTGGCCCGCTCCGACCGGGTGGCGAAGTACAACCAGTTGCTTCGCATCGAGGAAATGCTGGGCGACCAGGGCGTTTATTTCGGCGACGGCATGCTGCTGAAATAGGAAACGGAATTGTCGGCGGAGAATCAGTGTTTTCCGCCGATAATCTTACGGTCAAGCTACATTTCGTTAGGCATTTTCGGGCACGGTTTCTGAACTGTGTTTTCGCGCTCAGAAGGAGCGTCTCAAGTGCCCGAACGGATGAAACCTTACCGCCTGTCCCTCGCCCTGTTGCTGCTTCTCGCCTATCTCGGGGTGCAGGCGCTGACGGGCGAGCGCGGACTGCTGAGCGGATCATCTCGCGACGCCCTGCTTGGGCAGCGCGAGGACCAGCTGGCGCATCTGACCGAGCAACGCCGCGACCTTGAGACGCGGGTTCGCTATCTTCGCACCGACAGTCTGTCTCGCGACCTTCTGGAAGAGCGCGCGCGCGCCGTCCTGGGTTTCTCCGACCCGCGCGACTATGTGATCCGCGTCTCGGCCCCTGCCGCCCAAGGCTGAGCGCCCTTCACCACTTGAACTATTGTTACAGGGCGACCCGCACCCCTTTGCGTTACCGGAAGGAAGGCTGCTAAAGCCCCTTTCCGTAACGATAAGAAGGCGTCGGTTCTCGGCGCCTAGCCGGGAGATACCGGATGGCGAAAGCCCCAGCCAAATCCGCTCAGACGACCACGCCTGACAAACTGCCCAACACGCCGACGGCGTCCAAGGAAGACCTTCTGCGCTTCTATCGCGAGATGGTTCTGATCCGCCGCTTCGAAGAGCGTGCGGGCCAGCTCTACGGCATGGGTCTGATCGGCGGCTTCTGCCACCTGTATATCGGCCAAGAGGCCGTGGCGGTCGGCGTTCAGGAGAGCGTCAAACAGGGCCACGATAAGATCATCACCGGATATCGCGACCACGGCCATATGCTGGCCGCCGGCATGGATCCCAAGGAAGTCATGGCCGAGCTGACCGGCCGCAGCGGCGGTTCGTCAAAGGGCAAGGGCGGATCGATGCACATGTTCGACGTGCCGACCGGCTTCTATGGCGGTCACGGCATCGTCGGCGCCCAAGTGGCGCTGGGCACCGGTTTAGCCTTCGCCGGCAAGTATCGCGGCGACGATTCGGTGGCCTTCGTCTATTTCGGCGACGGCGCCTCGAACCAAGGGCAGGTGTACGAAAGCTTCAACATGGCGCAGCTGTGGAAGCTGCCGGCCATCTACATTATCGAGAACAACCAGTACGCCATGGGCACGAGCATCGAACGCTCGTCCTCGACGACCGAACTGTATCAGCGCGGCGCCAGCTTCGGTATTCCGGGCGAGCAGGTTGACGGCATGGACGTGCTGGCCGTGCGCGACGCGACGGCCCGTGCGGTCAAGCGCGCTCGCGAAGGCGGCGGTCCCTTCATTCTGGAAGTGAAGACCTACCGCTATCGCGGTCACTCGATGTCCGACCCGGCCAAATACCGGACCAAGGAAGAGGTCGACGAGGTCAAGAAGACCCGCGACCCGATCGATCACCTGAAGACGCTGCTGTCGGCCGCCAATGCGACCGAGGACGAGCTCAAGGCCATCGACAACGAGATCAAGGCGATCGTCGCCGAAGCTGTTCAATTCGCCCAAGAGAGCCCGGAACCCGATCCGTCCGAGCTCTATACCGACGTCTACGTGGAGGCCTGATCCGTGACCGACATTCTGATGCCGGCGCTGTCCCCCACGATGGAAGAGGGCACGCTGACCAAATGGCATATCAAGGCGGGCGACACCGTGTCGGCCGGCCAGGTGATCGCCGAGATCGAAACCGACAAGGCGACGATGGAAGTCGAGGCCGTGGATGAAGGCGAAGTGCTGGAAATCCTGGTCGCCGAAGGCTCCGAGAACGTGAAGGTCAACACGCCGATCGCGCGTCTGGCCGGCGAAGATGGCGCAGCGGCGCCTGCACCCAAGGCTGAATCCGCAAAAGGCGAAGCCGAGACGCCCAATGCTACGGCCGAGGGCAAGACCGGCGATCCGGAAAAGGCCCCGGCTCAGACGGCGACGCCCAAGGTCGAACTGCGGGACCCGGAAATCCCGGCTGACGCCAAACTGGTCAAGACGACCGTGCGCGACGCCTTGCGTGACGCCATGGCCGAAGAGATGCGTCGCGATGACCGCGTCTTCCTGATCGGCGAGGAAGTCGCCCAGTATCAGGGCGCCTACAAGGTCAGCCGGGACCTGCTGCAGGAGTTCGGCGACCAGCGCGTCGTCGATACCCCGATCACCGAGCACGGCTTTGCCGGCCTGGGCGTCGGCGCCGCCATGTCGGGCCTGAAGCCGATCGTCGAGTTCATGACGTTCAACTTCGCCATGCAGGCAATCGACCACATCATCAACTCGGCCGCCAAGACGCTCTATATGTCGGGCGGTCAGATCCGCGCGCCAATCGTGTTCCGCGGGCCGAACGGCGCTGCTTCGCGCGTCGGCGCCCAGCACAGCCAGGACTACTCGGCCTGGTATGCGCAGGTGCCGGGTCTGAAAGTCATCGCGCCCTATGACGCGGCCGACGCCAAAGGCCTGCTGAAAGCCGCCATCCGTGACCCGAACCCGGTCGTCTTCCTCGAACACGAGATGATGTACGGCCTGGAGTTCGACGTGCCGGAGGTCGAGGACTATGTCCTGCCGATCGGCAAGGCCAAGGTCCGTCGCGAAGGCAAGGACGTCACCATCACCGCCCACAGCCGCATGGTCGGCTTCGCCCTGCAGGCCGCCGAGAAGCTGGCCGAGGAGGGCATCGAGGCCGAGGTGATCGATTTGCGCACCCTGCGTCCGCTGGATCACGAGACCATCGTCGAGAGCGTCAAGAAGACGAACCGCCTGGTCTCTGCCGAAGAGGGCTGGGGTCCGATGGGCGTCGGCGCCGAGGTCGTGGCCCGCGTCACCGAGCACGCCTTCGATTATCTGGACGCCCCGCCGCTGCGCGTGCACCAGGAAGACGTGCCGCTGCCCTACGCCGCCAATCTGGAAGTGTTGTCGCTGCCAGGCGTGGACAAGATCGTCGCGGCCGTGAAGCAGGTGATGGCATGACCGAGGCATCGGAGTTCATGCTGACGACGCCAGACAGCGTCGCTGCTGACCCCAAGGCCATCGAAGTCCTTCGGATGTGGTGGTCGAAGGACGAGCCGGTGATGTCCGTCAAACCGGCCTTCAACGATCCCATACAGTTCGGTCGGCTGCTGGCCTACGCGGCTCGACACATGGCGCATGGTTATGCCGTGCGGCATCAACACGATGAAACTGCGGCCTACCACCGCATCCTCGAAGGTCTTAGCGAAGTGGTGAAGGCGAATGACGTCCGCACTGTCGCCGAACCGATTACGCCAACCGGGGGGAACGCCTGATGACCGACATCCTGATGCCGGCCCTGTCTCCGACGATGGAGGAGGGCGTTCTGGCCAAGTGGCACGTCAAGGTCGGAGACGTCGTCTCCGCCGGCGACGTGATCGCCGAGATCGAAACCGACAAGGCGACGATGGAAGTCGAGGCCGTGGATGAGGGCGAAGTCACCGACATCCTGGTCGCTGAAGGCACGGAAGGCGTGAAGGTCAATACGCCCATCGCCCGCCTGAAGGACGAGGGCGGCGCGGCCGCGCCCAAGCCGGCTGAAAAACCCGCCGCCAAGACCGAAGAAGCGCCCAAGGCCGAGCCCGCTCCCGCTGCTGCCGAGGCGCCTAAGGCCGCCACGGCTGCCGCTCCGGCGCCCGCCGCGCCGAAGTCGGACAGCGGAGATCGCATCTTCTCGTCGCCGCTCGCTCGACGCATCGCCGCGCAGAACGGCGTCGATCTGAAGTCGATCAAGGGTACCGGTCCGCATGGTCGCATCGTCAAGCGCGACGTCGAGGCCGCCGGCAAGGCCTCGGCTCAACCTGCGGCCGCACTGGCGTCGCCCGCCACGACCGCAGCCGAGCCACGCAAGGCGCAGTCGCTGGCGCAAATGGGCATTCCGGACGGCAGCTATGACCTGATCCCGCTGGACGGCATGAAGAAGGCCGTTGCGCGTCGCATGGTCGACAGCGTCCAGAATGTGCCTCACTTCCCGCTGTTCATCGATTGCGAAATCGACCAGCTGATGGCCGTGCGCGCCAAGGTCAACAAGATGCTGGAGCCGCAAGGGATCAAGGTTTCGGTCAACGACTTCGTCATCAAGGCCGCCGCCCTGGCGTTGAAGATGGTGCCGGAGGCGAACGCTTCCTACACGCCCGAAGGCATCGCCATGCACCACAACGCCGATGTCTCCATGGCGGTGGCGATCGACGGCGGCCTGATCACCCCGATCATCAAGAAGGCCGAAACCAAGGGGCTGGCGCAGATCGCGACCGAGTCCAAGGACCTGGCCAAGCGCGCCCGCGACCGCAAGCTGAAGCCCGAAGAGTTCCAGGGCGGCACCTTCTCGGTGTCCAACCTGGGGATGTTCGGCATCAAGCAGTTCACCTCGATCATCAATGAGCCGCAGGGCTGCATCATGAGCGTGGGCGCGGGCGAACAGCGCGCGGTCGTCAAGAACGGCCAGGTCGTGCCGGCCACCGTCATGACCGTGACGCTGACGTGCGATCACCGCGTTGTGGACGGGGCGACCGGCGCCCGCTTCCTGCAAGCGTTCAAGCCGCTGATCGAAGATCCCGTCGCGATGCTGGCCTAAGGGGAGGGTGAGGTCATGACCTCGGTCTATGACTTCTCCGCCCGCGCCATCGACGGCACGGACGTTTCGCTCGATCGCTTTCGCGGTCAGGCGTTGCTGATCGTCAATACGGCGTCCAGGTGCGGCTTCACCGGCCAATACGACGGTCTGGAAAAGCTGCACCGGGCGTTCGCCGATCAGCCGTTCGAGGTGTTGGGCTTTCCCTGCAACCAGTTCGGCGAGCAGGAGCCGGGCAAGGCGGCGGAAATCGCCGCCTTCTGCGCCACCAGTTTCGAAGTGACCTTTCCCCTGTTCGACAAGGTGGAGGTCAACGGACCGAACCGACATCCGCTTTATGACTGGTTGACCGAACAGAAGCGCGGCTTCCTGGGCTCCAAAGCCATCAAGTGGAATTTCACCAAGTTCCTGACCGACCGCGAGGGCAGGGTGGTCGCCCGCTACGCCCCGCAGACTGAACCCGAGGCCATCAAGGCCGACATCGAGAAGTTGATCTAATGGCTGCTGAATTCGATCTCGTCGTCATCGGCTCGGGCCCCGGCGGTTATGTCGCGGCCATTCGCGCCAGCCAGTTGGGCCTGAAGGTCGCCATCGTGGAGCGCGAGAACCTGGGCGGCATCTGCCTGAACTGGGGCTGCATCCCCACCAAGGCCCTGCTGAAGTCGGGCGAGAAGTTCGAGAGCCTGAGCCACCTGAAGGAGTACGGCCTGTCGGCGTCCGGCGCGTCGTTCGACTTCGACGCCATCATCCAGCGCTCGCGCGGCGTGGCCAAACAGCTGAATCAGGGCGTCGGCTTCCTGATGAAGAAGAACAAGATCGAGGTGATCGAGGGGTCGGCCAAGCTGGAAAAGGGGGCCGCCGCGCCCAAGGTCGTCGTTGCTCTGAAAGCGGGCGGCTCGCGCGCTCTGGAGGCCAAGTCCGTCATGCTGGCCGTCGGCGCCCGCGCTCGCGCCCTGCCGCAGATCGGGCTGGAAGCCGACGGTGATCGCATCTGGGCCTATCGCGAGGCCATGGCGCCGAAATTCATGCCCAAGTCGATTGTCGTGATCGGTTCGGGAGCCATCGGGATCGAGTTCGGCAGCTTCTATCGCGCCCTAGGCTGTGACGTGACCGTGGTCGAAGCCGTGGATCGCATCATGCCGGTCGAGGACGAAGAGGTCTCCAAGGCTGCCCAGAAGTCGTTCGAAAGGCGCGGCATGAAGTTCAAGCTGGGCGCCAAGGTCACCAAGGTGAGCAAGGACGCCAAGGGCGTGAAGGTCGCCGTTGAGATCGGCGGCAAGGCCGAGACCTTGGAGGCCGAGGTCTGCATCTCCGCCGTGGGCATCACCGCCAACACCGACGGCATCGGCCTGGAAGAACTGGGTCTGGAAATGGACCGCGGCCACGTCAAGATCGACGGCCACTGCCAGACCAACGTCAAGGGGCTGTACGCCATCGGCGACTGCGCCGGCGCGCCCTGGCTGGCGCACAAGGCGTCGCACGAAGGCATTCACGCGGCCGAACACATCGCCGGCTACAAGACGCCCAACGTCCATTCGCCCATCGCCGGCTGCACCTATGCCCAGCCGCAGGTCGCCTCGGTCGGTGTCACCGAACAGGCTGCACGCGCCGAGAAGCGCGACGTCAAGATTGGCCGCTTCCCGTTCCGCGTGAACGGCAAGGCGATCGCTTCCGGCGACACCGACGGCTTCGTCAAGGTGATCTTCGACGCCAAGACCGGCGCCCTGATCGGCGCCCACATGATCGGCCACGAGGTCACCGAAATGATCCAGGGCTATGTCACCGCCATCACGATGGAGGCGACGGAAGAAGACATCCACGGGATCGTCTATCCGCACCCGACCATGTCGGAGGCCATGCACGAGGCGGCGCTGGACGCCTATGGGCGTGTGATCCACATCTAAGCCAGAGACGGAAACGGCCTCGGAGTGCTCCGGGGCCGTTTCTCGTTTCAGGAAGGCGGCGTCAGCGCTTCTTGCCCAATTCCGCTGCGATATCCTTGGTCATGCGGCCGACCTTGCGGTGGGCGGCGGTGATCTGGTCCTTGGTCACGCCCCAGCGCTTCATCCAGTATTCGACCGACTGACGCTCGGTCGGGTCGATCCGATCCTTGTCGATGAAGCCGCGCTTGTCCTTGAGGCCCGCCATGGTCGGCTCCGTTCGTTGCCTTAAAGCGCCGGGTTAGGCCTTCTCGACAAAGCTGTCGATGACGCGCTTCTCCCCGGCCTTTTCAAACTCGACCAGCAGTTTGTTGCCTTCGATGACGCGCACGTTTCCGTAGCCGAACTTCTGGTGAAAGACGCGTTCGCCCTTTTTCCAGCCTGAGCTGGATTTGGGATCGGCGGTGGCGATCAGTCGGCCGTCGCCTTCGATGACGGCCTTGCGCGCGGGAGTCTTGGCCGGGGTCTGGGCGGCGGTGAAGGATTGGGCGCGTTTCCAGCCGGGGGAGGAATAACCGCTGCCGAAAGAAGGCGTGTCGTCCCAGCGGCTTTTGGCCTCCTTCATGCCGGTCGATGCGCCGTAGTAGCCGGTGTCGGATTGGGGATCGACGTGGGCGATGGGCAGTTCGTCAACGAAGCGGCTGGGCAGTTGGGAGGTCCAGCGTCCATAGACCAACCGGTTGGCGGCGAAGGAGATGCGGGCGTCCTGCTTGGCGCGGGTGACGCCGACGTAGGCCAGGCGACGTTCCTCCTCGAGGCCTTTCTCGCCCTTTTCGTCGATGCTGCGCTGGCTGGGGAAGACGCCTTCCTCCCAGCCCGGCAGGAAGACCAGCGGGAACTCCAGCCCCTTGGCGCCGTGCAGGGTCATGATCTGCACCGCCCCGTCGCCATTGGGATCGTCGCTAGTCGCGCGCTCCAGATCCATGACCAGAGAGACGTGCTCCAGATAGGCTTGCAGCGTCTCGAACTGCTGCATCGACTGGGTCAGTTCCTTCAGGTTCTCCAGGCGGGTCTGGCCGCTGGTGCGGTCGGCCTTTTGCATGTCGGTATAGCCGCTCTCCTCCAGCACCGTCTCCATAACCTGCCAGTGGGGCGTGGTCTCGGACAGTTGGCGCCAGCGGTCGATGTCGCGCACGAAGTTGGACAGGGCGGTGCGAGTGCGAGCCTGAAGCTCGTCGGTATTGATCAGGCCCCGCACGGCTGTGAGGGCCGACAGGTCGTGCTGGCGCGCCAGTTGCAGGATTTTCTGCACGCTGGTGTCGCCGATGCCGCGCTTGGGCACATTGACGATCCGCTCGAAGGCGAGGTCATCGTCTTCCGACAGGATCAGGCGCAGATAGGCGTGGGCGTCTCGGATCTCGGCGCGCTCGAAGAAGCGCGGCCCGCCGATGACGGTATAGGGGATGGCTAGCATGACCAGCCGTTCCTCGAAGGCGCGCATCTGGAACGAGGCGCGAACCAGTATGGCCATGTCCTTGTATTTCAGGCCGGGTTCGCCGGCGTGGGGACGCCGCGCGGTCTCGATCTCGTCGGCGATCAGCCGGGCCTCGGCCTCGCCGTCCCAGACGCCGCGCACCCGCACCTTGTCGCCGCTGTCGTCTTCGGTCCACAGGGTCTTGCCCAGACGATCGCGATTGGCGGCGATCAGGCCGGACGCCGCGCCCAGGATATGACTGGTCGAGCGATAGTTTCGCTCCAGCTTGACGATCTTGGCGCCGGGGAAGTCGCGCTCGAAGCGCAGGATGTTGTCCACCTCGGCCCCGCGCCAGCCGTAGATCGACTGATCATCGTCGCCGACGCAGCAGACGTTGCCGGTCGAGGCCGTCAGCAGCCGCAGCCACAGATACTGGGCGACGTTGGTGTCTTGGTATTCGTCCACCAGGATGTAGCGGAAGCGACGGCGATATTCCTCAGCAAGGTCCGCATGCTGCGACAGGATGGTGATGTTATGCAGCAGCAGATCGCCGAAGTCGCAGGCGTTCAGGCTGCGCAAGCGCGCCTGATAGGCGGCGTACAGACCCTGACCCTTGCCGTTGGCGAAGTCCTCGCCGGACGGCAGCTTGTCCGGTGTCCAGCCGCGGTTCTTCCAGTGATCGATCAGGCCGGACAGCGACTTGGGCGTCCAGCGTTTGGTGTCGATATTAGCCGCTTCCAGCAGCTGTTTCAGCACCCGTTCCTGGTCGTCGGTGTCCAGGATGGTGAAGCTGGATTTCAGGCCGACAAGTTCGGCGTGGCGACGCAAGATCTGGGCGGCGATGGAGTGGAAGGTGCCCAGCCAGCGCAGCCCTTCGGCGGACGGGCCGATCAGATGGGTGATCCGCTCGCGCATTTCGCGCGCGGCCTTGTTGGTGAAGGTGACAGCCAGCAGCTCCCACGGCTTGGCCCGGCCCGTCGCCAGAATGTGCGCCAGCCGTGTTGTCAGCACGCGGGTCTTTCCCGTGCCGGCGCCCGCCAAAACCAGAACCGGCCCCTCGGTCGTCTCGACCGCCTCGCGCTGCTCCGGGTTCAGCCCTTTCAGATAGTCGTTCGACGCCTCGCCCTCGGGCGCGCGGGCTCGCGCCAGGTCGGAAATACGGGGGGCGGGAAGATCGGTCACAGGCGCAGAAACATCCGTCAGTCAGATTCGAAACCGGAACATAAGGGGACCGCGCGGCAATGTCAGGGCCGCCGCCACAATGAAACCTCGGAACCCGGCGGATCGACGGCCGGTTCCTAGGTGCGATGCAGCAGAACACTGACAAAGGAGACGCGGCGTCACACCGCAAACCACGCGGCAAGAGGGCCGGGTGGTGGGCCTTCCTTCTGGGCATGGTCGGAATGTTCGTGATCCTGGCCGTCTGGGTCGTGTTGGTCGAGATGGGTCAAGATCCGCAGGCCGACGTCAATTTCATCGGGCAACCGCAATCCTCCGACGCCGGACCGCCCGAGACTACTTCAGACTATAGGTGATGGTCGTAACGACCCGGATCTTCTTGTCGATGGAGGCGGCTTCGTCGCCGGCTGCGCCATCGCGCGGCAGGATTTCGAACGAGCCCTGGGTGGCCTGACGGATCGGGCCCAAGGGCGTTCCGCTGTCCTTGGCGAACTGTTCCGCGCCGGTGCGCGCCGCCGCTGTACCCTCGGCGATCATTTGCGGGCGCACGTCGTTCAACTTGGTGAAGATGTAGGACGGACCCTGAAAGTCCTGCAGCACCACGTCCTGACGCACCAGGTCGTTGAGCAGTCGCGTCGTGGCCTGAACTCGGGCGACATCGCTGGTCCGCACGATCACCGTCTGAGCCAGGATGAAGCGTGGACCGCCGTTCTGGGCGGCGTATTCTCGCGACCGGGTGTCGGCCACCTCCAACCGGCCCAATTCGATGGCCTGGGCAGGGTAGCCCTGGGCGGTGAGGAAGCGGCGGACCAGCGCCAGATCGTCGTCGATCTTGGTTTGAACTTCCGAAAGGACATCGCCCGAGGCCGAGAAGCGTAGCGGCAGGACGGCAAGGTCCGCTTTTACATTGCGTTCGGACAGGCCGCGCACCGTCACGGTGCGGTCGCCAGCGCGCGCGTGGATGACGCCCTGACCGATAAGGGCGCCGGCGCCGATGAAGCCGACAGCCAGAAGACCGCCGACCACGGCGGCTGGAAGCAGACGATTGTCGGACATGATCAGGTCTCCGTTGGATCGAAGCTACGCCGGTCTTCCATGATCCGCCACCCAGTCCAGCGCCAGCAGGCGACAGGCGGAGGCGAGGGGGCGTCGGCCGCGACCGGCGTCGATTTCAGCCAGAAGCTGCGCCTTGCTGAGGTTGCGGGCAGCGGCGATCCGATCCAGCACGGCCCAGAACTCCGGCTCCAGCGCCACCGACGTGGCATGGCCGGCGAGGGCGACCGAACGTTTGCTGAGGCTGCTCAACGCGCGGACTTCAGCACGATCTCGGCCGAGGCCGGCGCGCCGTTCGTCAGGATCGCGTGGCGGGTGTCTGTAACGAAGACCAGAGCGCCGGCCGCGTCTCGGATCTCGGCGCGCGCGGCATAGGTGTGGCGCGGATCGATCTGAGACGTGGGAAAGCCAAGGGTGACGCGATAGGGCGGGGCGCCGGTCAGCGACTCGCTGGTCTCGGCGAGAACCTTGGCGGGTGCGTCGGCCAGACTGACATCCTCAACCCTGACGGTCAGGACATGGCCGGGCGGCAGCATGATCCGTTCGCGATAGGTGGCGGTCACGTTTACGACCGTCGTTCCGGTCGTCATGTCCGGCGTGGCGGCGCAGGCAGCCAAGACCAGAGCGGCGGGCAGGATCAGGGGGGCGTTTCGCATGGCGATCTCCTTCGAGGCGCCCAGTGTGTCACACTCAGGCGCAAGACGTGAGGGCGCGTGGCGTTAGGGCGTGTTATGCGGGCCGTCCATCGTCGGAGATCAACCTTTGAGCCGCCCCTTTGCGATCGCTGCGATCGCCATCTGCGCCCTGATCTGGGGCACGACCTGGTACGCGATCACCCTGCAGTTGGGGCCGGTTGATTCCATCGTCTCGATCGTCTGGCGGTTTGGTCTGGCGTCGGCGGTCCTGTTCGCCTTCTGCGCCGTGACGCGCCGGCCGCTGCGTCTGACGCGCAGCCAGCATCTGGCCGCCATCGGCCAGGGCGCCTTCGTCTTCGCGGTCAGCTATGGCTTCGTCTATGCCGCGGAAGGGCAGGTGGCCTCGGCTGTGGTCGCGGTGATCTTCGCCGCCCTGGCCTTTGTGAACCTGATCCTGTTTCGGCTGCTGGGCGGACAGAAGGCGGCGCCGGCGGCGTGGATCGGCGCTGTTCTAGGCGTCATGGGCGTCGGGGTCTTGTCCTACGGCCAGATCACGGCGGCGGGGGCCGGCCTCAATCCGGGGTTGGGCGTCATCTTCGCCCTGACCGCTGTCCTGGCTTCGGCGCTCGGCAACTGGTTCGCCTGGAAGGGACAGCAGGCGGGCGCACCCGTCATGGTCGCCACCTCTTGGGCGATGGCCTATGGCACAGCGATGTTGGCGCTGTACGGCATGGCGACCGGCGTGACGTGGCGGATCGAGCCGACGCCGCACTATGTCCTGTCGCTGCTCTATCTGTCGCTGTTTGGGTCGGTGATCGCTTTCGGCCTGTACTTCACCATCGCGCGCCAACGCGGCTATGCCCTGGCCAGCTACATCTCTGCTCTGACGCCGCCCATCGCCATGCTGGTGTCTGTGCTGTTCGAGGGCGCGCGTTTCGGCTGGAGCGCCCTGATCGGGCTGGCGCTTGTGCTGGCGGGACAGGTCATGCTGATCCGCGCGCCCAAGGCCTGAGCCGTCATTCGTCGGATTTCGGCTCCAGCTTCTGCCCGTCCAACTGCTTCTCGGCGCGTTGACGCTCAAGAGCGGACAGGGTCTTTTCGGCCTTGGAGCGTCCGTGCGCCACGCGGTTGGCGGCGGCCAGCGCCTTGTCTTCGGCCTTGGCGCGGGCCTTTCGCGCCCGGTTTAGATTGATGATCTCGCCCATGATTACGACGTGGGCTTATCAGCGGGGGGCGTATCCGCCGACGGTTTCGCCGAGGGCTCGGGCGTCAGCACAGCTGGCACTTGAGACTCAGAAATTGTCGTCTGGGGGATAAAGGGCTGGTCCGCCGGGCGCTCGCCCAGCCGGGTCCAGGCATCGGCGCCGCGTCCGCGCTGGCGACCCAGTTCGAACATGGCCGTCATGGTCTCTTGATCGAACTTCAGGCTGGAGGCGGCGACATTGTCTGGAATGGCCGACAGCGCCATGTCCAGCCCATTGCGCCGCGCAAACGCCGCCGTCACGGCCAGATGGATGCGCAGCGACGACTTGCTCATGCTGTCATAGGTCCGCGCCAGAATTCCCGACAGCCGGCCGGGCGTGACCCCGTCGTTGCGGCCAACCTGACCGTTGACGATGACATAGAGGGCGCCGACGCGGCCTTCGTCCCTTGGGCGGGTCCAGAGCATCAGGTCTTCAGGAATAGCCAGGAACGGCGTGTTGACGCCGCCGTCGACGTGCATTTCCAGAACCACCTTGTCGTCGTCCTGAAGCCCGGCGATCAGCACAGGAGGAAAGACGCCGGGAATGCTGGCTGAGGCGACCAGCACCTCCTTGAACAGTTCGCGGGCGTTCTCGTCGCCCTGGGTCGCCAAAAGACCCATGTCCCAGATGACGGTTTCCTCGCTGTCCAGATCGGTCGTCGCCACCAGCAGGCGTCGGCCCTTGGCGTGCTCGCGCGCGACGGCCTGCATCAGTTCAGGGGTGACGTTCTCGTCCACCAGATTGCGCAGGACCTGTGACGAGAACAGGCTCGGGTTCAGGAAGGCGGCGAAACTACGCCAGCTCAGTAAATTGCTGGCGGCGCCGCTGGTATAGGCGTGCTGAAGTTCGTCGTCCCAATCCGATCCAAGAAAGGCGAACGGAGCGGCAAGCGCCCCCGTGCTGACGCCGGTGACGACATCGAACGCGGGGCGATCGCCCTGTTCGGTCCAGCCGACCAGAAGCCCGGCTCCGTAGGCTCCGTTTGCGCCGCCGCCGGACAGCGCCAGGATCGAGGTTGGTTTGTCGGGCCGAAGTCGCTGACCAATTTCCTGGGTGAAGGCCTGCAAACGCGCACTGTCACTGGCGCGGATGCGAGGATCCTCCGCCTTGACGAGCGTGCCGTCGGTAATCCGAAGAGGGCCAGTCGGGCGATCTAGGGTTCCACACGCCGACAAGGCCAAGGCCATGAGGACGCCTAACAGGCCTGATCCAATCCGCCGCATGTCTTGAGTTCCGGTTCCGTGTGAACGCCGGCTTTTACCGCGTCCTAGCCAATCCTGTCATCAAGGCGATGAACAAGCGTCGCCGTTTGAAACCGTCGCAGGCCGGGGGTGTTCTCATCGGCGGGACAAACCAACTGCTGGAGATACACATGGTCGACGTTTCGCTCATCAAGGAACACCTCGAAGTCGTAGGCTCGGACGGCGGTCACGTGGGTCGGGTCGATCACGTCCTAGGCGACCAGATCGAACTGGCGAAGCTGGATTTCGCCGGCGGCTTCAAGCACCACATGATCCCGGTCAGCTGGGTCGAACGGGTCGATGACAAGCACGTGCATCTGAGCCTGACCCAAGACGACGCCAAGGCGCGCTGGACCGAGAAGCCGCACTAAGGCCGATCTGACGCCGATTTAATAAAGGCCCCGCTGCACAGGCGGGGCCTTTTGCTTATCTGAGGTAGGTCGCATTGGGCGACATTGGAGCCTGTCTTGATACGCCTGATCCTGAATATCCTTTGGCTCATCTTCGGCGGCTGGATTTCCGGCCTGCTGTGGCTGCTGGGCGGCGCGATCCTGGCGCTGACAGTCGTCGGCCTGCCATGGACGTTCGCGGCGTGGCGCATCGCCAGTTATTCGTTCTGGCCCTTCGGCCGCGAGATCGTGTGGCAGGACACGCATCCTGTCGCTGGCTGTGTCGGCGTTGTGTTGAACATCGTCTGGTTCGTCGTGGCCGGCTGGTACATCGCCCTGACACATTTGATCATCGCCGTGGCGGAGTTCATCTCCATCATCGGCATTCCGTTCGCGCTGAAGGATCTCGAACTGGCCAAGCTGGCGCTGGCGCCGGTCGGGCGCACCATCCGCGACAAGGCCTGACCCAAACTAAAACGCCGACATCAGACGACGTCGGCGTTTCGAAAGCCCCGATCTTGGATGGGATCAGCCCGGCGAGATCATCTTTTCCGGCCGCACGGCTTCATCGAACTCGGCGTCCGTCAGATAGCCGCCGCCGACAGCTTCTTCGCGCAGGGTGGTGCCGTTCTTGTGCGCGGTCTTGGCGATCTTGGCGCACAGGTCATAGCCCAGCTTGCCGTTCAGGGCGGTGACCAGCATCAGCGAGTTGTTCAGGCCGCGCGCGATATTGTCCTCGCGCGCCTCGATGCCGACGACGCAGTTGTCGGTGAAGCTGATGGCTGCGTCGGCGACCAGGCGCACCGACTGCAGGAAGTTATAGGCCATTACGGGATTGAAGACGTTCAGCTCGAAATGGCCTTGCGAGCCGGCGAAGGTCAGGGCGGCGTTGTTGCCGAACACCTGGACGCAGACCTGCGTCAGAGCCTCGCATTGGGTCGGATTGACCTTACCCGGCATGATCGACGAGCCCGGCTCGTTTTCCGGTAGCGCCAATTCGCCCAGACCCGAACGCGGGCCGGAGCCCAGGAAGCGGATGTCGTTGGCGATTTTGAACAGGCTGGCGGCGACCGTGTTGATGGCGCCGTGGCTGAAGACCATGGCGTCGTGGGCGGCCAGGGCCTCGAACTTGTTGGGGGCCGTGGTAAAGGGCAGGCCGGTGATCTCAGCGATCTGTGCCGCGACCTTCTCGGCGAAGCCGATGGGCGCGTTCAGGCCGGTGCCGACGGCGGTGCCGCCCTGCGCCAGTTCCATCAGGGCCGGCAGCGTCTGTTCGATGCGCTTGATGCCGTTCTCGACTTGCTGCGCATAGCCGCCGAACTCTTGGCCCAGCGTCAGAGGTGTGGCGTCCTGGGTATGGGTGCGGCCGATCTTGATGATGTGGGCCCAGGCCCTGGCCTTGGCGTCCAGGGCGGCGTGCAGATGTTTCAAGGCCGGGATCAGATCGTTGACCACCTGTTCGGCACAGGCGACGTGCATGGCCGTGGGATAGGTGTCGTTGGACGACTGGCTCATATTGACGTGGTCGTTGGGATGGACCGGCTTCTTGGAGCCCATCTCGCCACCCAGAATCTCGATCGCGCGATTCGAGATCACCTCATTGGCGTTCATGTTCGACTGGGTGCCCGAACCCGTCTGCCAGACCACCAGCGGGAAGTGGTCGTTCAGCTTGCCTTCGATAACCTCATTGGCGGCCTTGATGATGGCGTCGGCCAGGGCCGGCTCCAGCTTGCCCAGGTCACGATTGGTCTCGGCGGCCGCACGCTTGACGATGCCCAGGGCGCGCACGACCGGCAGGGGCTGCTTCTCCCAGCCGATCTTGAAGTTGCCCAGCGATCGCTGCGCCTGAGCGCCCCAGTAGCGGTCGGCGGCGACTTCGATCGGGCCGAAGGTGTCAGTCTCTGTCCGGACGTTGCTCATGCGCGTAAATCTCGTCTCTCAGGCGTGGCGATGGGTTGCGCGGCGGTGTAGCACGAGAGCCATGCAGGGCAAGAAGAGCGCGGATATGAGACGAGGGTTGATCGCCGTGGCGGCGCTGTCGGCGCTGGCGGGCTGCGCGACTGTTCAGCCTGAACCCACGCTGCCTCGCGTGGCGCTCGACACGACAGCCGGCACGATTGTCCTAGCGCTGAATGCAGCCGTCGCGCCGATCACGACATGCAACTTCATCAGTTACGTCGTGACGGGTGACTATGATGGGGGCACGGTCTTCAGAACCGTCAGCCGCGAAACCAATACCGCCAGCCGCTATCCCATCGACGTGATCCAGGCGGCGACCCCACGGGGCAGCGACGACGCCTCGCGACTGCCGATCACTCTTGAACGGACACGAGACACTGGCCTGCGCCATACGGCCGGCGCGGTGTCCATGGCCCGGGACGGATTGGACAGCGCCACATCGAGCTTCTTCATCGTCACACAAGATACGCCGAGCCTGGACTTTGGCGGAGGGCGGAATCCTGACGGGCAGGGCTTCGCCGCATTCGGCGCTGTGGTCGAAGGGCTGGATGTCGCGCGCAGAATCCAGCGGATGCCCGCGAATTCGGAGGAGCGGCTTACGCCGCCCGTAACGATCCGCTCCGCGCGCTTGCTGAATGCTGCGCCCGCCGTCTGCATGAAGTCGATGCGACCGTGACCGCTGGCTGGACCGGGACCGGCAAGGTCAGGGCGCGAGAGGATGGCGATGCGGTCGAGATCGTCATCGACGGCCTGACGACCCAGGCCAAATACTACAAGCCGCTGGTCTATGAGTTCATGCGCAAGGAATGGCGCGGAGCCAGACCATCATGGGGCGACCATGTCGTAGAAATCCGCATGGAGCATGTCGGCGAGCCGCCGTGGATGGACCTCGACAACCTGGCCAAGGCCTTGCTCGACTCCATCAAGGGCTATCTGTTCCACGACGACGCCCAGGTCGCACGGCTGCTGGTCGAAAGACGCGAAGGCGAAAGAGAGCGGATCGTGATCCGCTCTTATCCGCGCAAGGACTGACTGCGGCTTATTTCTTGCGGAACTGGTCCAGCGACACGACCTTGGGGCCGTCCGAAATCGGCGGCATATCCTGGGGCGGGGTCGGCTCGTCTTCGACCTCGTCAAGAAGCTGCGGGTCCTCGAACTGCAGCAGGAATTGGACGCTGGGATCGTAGAAGCGCGTGATCGCGGAATAGGGGATGACCAGGCTCTTGGGCATGCCGCCGAAGCGCAGCTTGACCGAGAAACGCTCAGGTTCGACGCGCAGGTCGTCGTACTGGTGCTGCATAACGACCGTCATCTCTTCCGGATATTTCGCCAGAATGTCAGGGGCTACGCTGACGCCGACGGCGCGCGTCTTGAAGGTGATGTAGAAGTGGTGGGCGCCGGGCAGGCCCTCGGCCAGCACGCGTTCCAGCGCGGCGCGCATGACGCCGCGCAGGGCTTCCTGCGCCAGTTGTTCGTACCGCATCTCATCGACCGGAGGGGCCTGGTCGCTCATCGTCACCTCACATCAGAGCGCGACTGATAGCGGCGCGGGGCCGCAGGCGAAAGATGTCATGAAGGTAAAGCGCCGGGATTCTGGCACCAGGCTCCCGATCATCTTTTGAAAAATGCCGGGGGTTCTGTTGCCAGGCCCCCCGACGGGCCCCGCCCAGGGATCTGAACCCCTAGGACTTAAGATTCGAAATCACCCGAACCGCATTACGCGGCGAGAGCGACTTCTCCAGCGAAGTTATCGTTCGCAGTTAGAAAATGGCCCGATACGGTGGGCCAGGACGAGCGAAAGCAATCCTCTTTACACGTCCGTCGATGCTAGTCGGCCCCATGTTGCCTCCGCCGATAACGCGGGGAGAAAGTTGGTGGAGCCGCCGGGAATCGCACCCGGGTCCGGTCCGCTTATTACAAGCGCATTTATCGCCATAGTCCGGCCGAAACCGGACCAGACGAATATAGGCGCAGCCGTGAGGCATTCCAAGCGCCGGATTGCACTCAGGCGCGGCGCCACTCCGGCGTCTGGTTTCGGAACCACGTCAACTGACGTTTGGCGTAGTTGCGGGTAGCTTGTTTAAGGGCGGCGATCGCGTCGTCGCGGGCCAGAGCGCCGGACAGGTAGGCGGCCAGTTCTCTGACCCCGACCGCCTTCATGGCAGGCAGGGCGGGGCTTAAGCCGCGGTCCACTAGGGCTTGGACTTCGGCTATGGCCCCCTGATCGATCATCAGGTCCACGCGCTGGTCGCAGTTTGCATAGAGTTGCTGACGCTCGGGCTCCCTGACCCATCCGGTCCATGAACCCGGCGCCAACAAGGGTTGAGTGTCGGCCTTCCAGGCGCTCAATGTGCGGCCGCTGGCGATGAAGACGCTCATGGCCCGCACCAGGCGCTGGCGATCCCCTTGTTCGATAGTCCGCGCCGCCTCGGGATCGATCTGGCCCAGGCGGTGGCGGAAACCCGGCTCGCCCAGCGCGGCATAGTCGGCTTCCATCTGATCGCGCACAGCGCTCGGCACCGCGGGAATATCGGCCAACCCTCGCGTCAGACTGGTGAAATAGAGGCCGGTACCCCCCACCAGAATGGCCGGGCGGCCTTGATCGCGGAGGTCGTCGAGCGACGCCATCACCGCGCGGCTCCAGCGTCCGACGGACCATGCGTCGGCCGCGTCTGCGACACCATACAGTCGATGGTCGGCCTGAGCTTCATCCTCAACCGAGGGGCGGGCCGTCAGGATACGCAGGTCGGCGTAGAGCTGTTGGCTGTCGGCATTGATGATCACCGCGCCCGTTTCGCGCGCCATCTTCAGCGCCAGCGCCGACTTGCCCGAGGCGGTGGGGCCGGCGATCAGGGTGATTGAAGGCGGCTGGGACAAATCGTGGCTCGCGGGACGGGTTCGAGGGCGATAGAACGCGCGCATCATCGCCTGCAAGTCTTCTGGAGACCGCCTTGGTCGAACGCTCCGCCGTCATCGCCGCTCTCGACGCCGTCATCGACCCGGTTTCCGGTCAGGGACTGGTCGCCGCCGGTCTTGTTCAGGGTCTGGTCGTGGCTGAGGATCGCGCGGGGTTTGCTCTGGAAGTCGATCACACCCAAGCGGCCGCCTACGCACCGGTTCGTGATGCGGCGGAGGCTGCGCTGAAGGCCATTCCCGGCATGGTGCGCGTTTCGGTCATTCTAACCGCCGAGACCAAGCCTGCTGCTGCGTCGCGCACGGCGAGCCTGTCAAAGGCGGCGGTCGATCAGGGCCGCGCCAAGGCGCCCGTCCCGACCGATCGTCCGGCCCATGTCCGTCGCGTCCTGGCCGTCGCCAGCGGCAAGGGCGGGGTAGGCAAGTCCACCGTCGCCGTAAACTTGGCCGCTGCGCTTTCGGCGCGTGGGCTTTCGGTCGGCATTCTCGACGCCGACGTATATGGGCCCTCGTTGCCGACCATGCTGGGTATAAGTGGCCAACCCGCCTATGAACACGGCGCCATCGTGCCGCACGTCGCCCTCGGGCTGAAGGCCATGTCGGTCGGCCTTTTGACCAAGATGGACGACGCCATGATATGGCGCGGACCTATGGCGTCGCAGGCCATCACGCAGATGCTGACACAGACGCGTTGGGGGACGTCTGATGCGCCGCTGGACGTGTTGGTGGTCGATCTGCCGCCGGGCACGGGCGACGTCCAGCTGACCCTGATCCAGAAGACGCCGCTGGATGGAGCGGTGATCGTGTCGACTCCGCAAGAAGTCGCGCTGGCCGATGCCCGGCGCGCCCACACCCTGTTCCAGCGCGTCAATGTCCCGACGTTTGGCCTGATCGAGAACATGAGCGGGCCAGTCTTTGGTGAAGGCGGGGGGAAGGCGGAGGCCGAGCGCCTGTCCATCCCGTTTTTGGGCGCGTTGCCGCTGGACGCCGCCTTGCGAGAGGGCGGCGATGCCGGACGACCGCCTGTCGCAACCGATCCGCAGGGCGATATCGCCGGCCGCTTCGTCGAAATCGCCGCGCGCGTGTCGGCGACGCTCGGGCTTTAGAAAAAGCGGGGGCAGGGGGTTTTCAAACGCAACCCTGTTCGCCACCTTGGGTGCTACAGATACCCAAGGAGATCCAATGAGCCTCGACGCCCTGTTCAGCCCCTTCACGATCAAGGGGCTGACCCTGCCCAACCGCATCGTCATGGCGCCCATGACGCGGTCCTTCTCGCCGAATGGCATCCCGACCTCCGACGTCGCCGCCTATTATCGCCGTCGCGCCGAGGGCGGGGTGGGCCTGATCGTGACCGAGGGCACGGTCGTCGAGCGTCCGGCGGCGCGCAACGACGCCAATGTGCCGGTCTTCCACGGCGAAGCGCTGCCGGAATGGAAGTCGGTGGTGGAAGAGGTTCATGCCGTCGGCGGTCTGATCGCGCCGCAGATCTGGCACGTGGGCTCGGCCCGCGGACGCGGCGATGACTGGGCGCCTCTGGGCAAGGTGGACAGCCCGTCGGGCATGACCATGCCGGGCAAGACCAAGCTGGAGCCGATGACGGAGGAGGATGTCGCAGACACGATCGCCGCTTTCGGCCGGTCGGCCCGCGCGGCTCGCGACCTCGGCTTCAACGCCGTCGAAATCCACGGCGCCCACGGCTATCTGATCGATCAGTTCTTCTGGGGCGGACTGAATGCGCGCGAGGACCGCTGGGGCGGACCGACCATCGCCGACCGCGCCCGCTTCGGCGCCGAGGTCGTGAAGGCGGTGCGTGAAGGCGTCGGCGACGACATTCCCGTCATCCTGCGCCTGTCGCAATGGAAGCTGCAGGATTATACGGCCCGCATAGCCGAGACGCCGGAACAGATGGTCGAGTGGCTGACCCCGCTGTCGGACGCCGGCGTCGATGTCTTCCACTGCTCGCAGCGGCGCTTCTGGGAGCCGGAGTTCGAAGGTTCGGACCTGAACTTTGCCGGCTGGACCAAGAAGCTGATGGGCAAGCCGACGATCACCGTCGGGTCCGTGGGCCTGGACGGCGAGTTCATCGCGGCCTTCGGCGGCGAAGGTTCAAAGCCCGCCTCGCTGGACGGTCTCCTGCGCCGTCTGGAGAACGAGGAGTTCGACCTAGTCGCCGTCGGCCGCGCACTGCTGGCCGATCCTCAGTGGGTCGCCAAGATCCGCGACGGTCGTGAAGACGAGCTGCGCAACTTCGAGCGTTCCGACCTGATGACCCTGTCCTGATCGGGAATCGTCGAGCCGGCTATGCCGGCTCGACGATCACGCCCGTGCCGTAGCATAGGACCTCGGTCACGCCCGGCATGATCTCCGTCGCGTCATAGCGGACGGCCAGGATGGCGTTGGCGCCGTGGGCCTGGGCGTGTTTGACCAGTTCGTCATAGGCTTCCTGACGCCCGGCCTCAGCCAGCTTCACATAGGCGCCGACGCGGCCGCCCAGCATGGACTGGACCCCGCCGATGGCGTCGGAGATGGCGTTGCGCGAGCGCACCGTGACACCGCGCAGCAAGCCGATGTGGCGAGTGACGCGAAAGCCGGGCAGGTCGTTGGTCGTGGTGACGTACATCTGTTTCTCCTAGCGGCGTTCCAACACCCGGAAGATGAAGGCGTGATCGTCCTTCTCGCCTGCCTGATGCGATTCTGACGATACCTCGACCCACGCGGTTTCGTCGAATGCAGGAAAGACGGCGCCGCCTTCGGGCGAAGCCTCGACCTCGGTGATGTAGAGGCGCCTGGCGCGGGGCAGGGACGCCTCGAACAGGGCGGTGCCGCCGATGATGCAGATCTCATCGACGCCATCGTCCTCGGCGGTCTCGCGCCCGATCTCGATGGCTTCGTCCAGGGTGGCGCAGACCAGCGCACCCTTCGACATGCCGTCGCTTTCGTAGGATTCGTCACGCGTCAGCACGATGTTCAGCCGACCCGGCAGAGGCTTTAGCGGCAGGCTCTCCCAGGTCTTGCGGCCCATCAGGCAGGGCTTGCCCACGGTGATGGCCTTAAAGTGCTGTAGATCGCTGCGCAGCCGCCAGGGCAGGTCGCCGTCGCGGCCGATGACGCCGTTGCGTCCACGCGCGACGATCAGGGAAATGAGGGGCTGGGGCAAGAACCTTGACCGTATCGATGCGTTGAGGTGGCCCATCCAATGAACGCGAGCCCCGTTGTGAGCAAGTATCTCCCCGCCATCGTGGTCGGTTTCCTGGTCGCGTTCTTCATCAGCGGTGGGCTGGCGTTCTTGTTCTCATCCGCCGGAGCCGACGCCGGCTATCTGCCGATCATGGTCGGCGCCTTCTTGGGCGTGTTCACCGCCTACATCATGGCCAATCTGGCGGGCACAAAGCTGGGCAAGGCGGCGACGGCAGAGCAGAAACAGGCCGCACTGGCGTTTCGCCCTCAGTTTCACGATCAGGCTTTGCTGATCGTCTATCGCGAAGGTTTCGTGGGCAAGGCCGCTGGCATGGACCTGTCGGTGGACGACAAGTTCGTGGCCCAACTGAAGAGCCCGCGCTTCACCGCCATTTCGGTCTCGCCGGGCGGCCACCAGCTGTCCATGGCGTTCGGCGGCCTGGCGGGCAAACAGAACAAGCCGACGGTTCAGGGATTCATCGCTGCGCCCGGCGACGTGATCGCGTTTCGCGCCACGATGCAGATGGGCATGATGAAGAACCGGATCGTGGTCGAGCGCATCGAAGCGGACGACGCCCTGGTCGCGCGATTGACGCCGATGATCATGATTGCGCCAGAGACTTAAGCTTCGGTCTGAGGCTCCAGCCACTTCAGCCATTTGCGCTGCATCGCCTGATCAAGATCGACGCCCGCCTGCGCGCAGTAGATCAGCAGCATCCCCAGCACATCCGCGGCCTCGTCGCCCAGCGCCTGATTGTCGGGCGCGCCTCGTGCGCGGCCGGTCAGACGCAGATGCTCGGCGGTCAGTTCGCCAAGCTCTTCCTGAAGCTTGAGCAAGGCCCAGTCGCGGTCGCGGTCGATATCGTGCTCGGCGGCGTAAATGTCGGAGATGCGAAGCACCGACGCGGACAGATCGCGCAAATCCATCCGTTCAACGACGCTCGACGCTGACGCCATCCGCCGCAAAGGCCTGAAGGCGCGACCGGGCGTCGGCGTCGTTCAGCGCATAGGCGTCGAGGAAATCCTCCGTCGCCCGGGTGATCTGATCAAACTGCTCGCCCTACGCAGTCCCCGGCAGCTGGTGGTCTGCGCCCGCGAAGATCATGAGGGTTTTGTCGCCTGCCGGACTGTTGTCGAACGGCGCGCGATGATCGCGCCAATCGCTGACGAAGCCGGGCAACAGATCCTGATCGCCAGTGATCACCAACAGCGGACGGTCAAGCGTGCGGTAGCTGTCTGAGGTGACAAGGCCGGGGATGGAGCCGGCCGAAGAAAAGGCGATCACGCCTTTTACCGCCGGGTCGCCTGCTGGCCCGGCAGCCGTAACGGCGCCGCCCTCGATCACGGACATCAGAGAGCCAAACGAATGCCCCGCCACGATCAGCGGTTTGTCCGAATGCGCATGGGCGGCGATGCCGCGTGCGACGCCCAGGTCGATCAGCCTGGTCGAGAAGGCGGCGCGATTGTCATATTTCTCATGTTCGGGATGGCGCAGGGAATCGACGTGCAGCGGTGCGATTACCGTGAAACCATACGCCGCCCAGGCTGACAGAATGCGAGCATAGGCCGTCGGCGAGCCGTTATAGCCGTGACTGAACACCACCACGCCGCGTTCGATCGGAGCGGTCCAGATGCTGATCGGTATGGCCCGACCGTCCGGTGCCGGCACCCTGATTTGTACCGGTGTGATCTCTGCGGCTTCAACGGCGGATGAGATCGGCTGGGCGATCGCCGACGTTGCCGGCGTCGCGAGCAGAATGAAGCCAAGAGAGAAAGCGCGGATCATCGTGAATGACCTTAAACGGCGACGGCGGCCTTGATGTGCGGCCAGGCTTCGTAGCCTTCGAGGTTGAAGTCCGAGAGGTCGAAGGCGAACAGGTCGGTCTTGGGCGCGATCTGCATGACAGGCAGAGGCAGGGGCTCGCGAGTTAGCTGAAGCTCAGCCTGTTCGAGGTGGTTCAGATACAGGTGGGCGTCGCCAAAGGTGTGGACGAAGTCGCCCGGCTCCAGCCCCACGACCTGAGCCAGCATCATCGTCAGCAGGGCGTAGGAGGCGATGTTGAACGGCACGCCCAGGAAGACGTCGGCGCTACGCTGATACAGCTGGCAGCTGAGCTTTCCGTCGGCGACGAAGAACTGAAACAGGCAGTGGCAGGGCGGCAGCGCCATGTCGTCGACGTCGGCCGGATTCCAGGCGGTGACGATGTGGCGGCGGCTGTTGGGATTGGTCTTCAGCCCGTGGGCCAGTTTTTCGATCTGGTCGATGACGCGGCCGTCCGGCGCAGTCCACGACCGCCATTGCTTGCCGTAAACCGGGCCCAACTCGCCCTCGGCGTCGGCCCATTCGTCCCAGATGCGGACGCCATTGTCCTTCAGATAGGCGATATTGGTCTCGCCACGCAGGAACCACAGCAGTTCCACAATGATCGACCGCAGATGCAGCTTCTTGGTCGTCAGGACCGGAAAGCCCTTGGACAGGTCGAATCGCATCTGGCGGCCGAAGACGCCCAAGGTGCCGGTGCCGGTGCGGTCGTCGCGACGGACGCCATTGTCGAGGATGTCGCGCAGCAGGTTCAGATACTGCCGCTCGGGATGATCGGCCGGCGCCGCGGCGATGCGAGCCTGAAGTTCAGCGATGGCGACCTGGGCGTTCATGACGTTAGCTTCCACCCGAATCAGTCGTTCGCCAATGAGCCGTCGGTGGTCGCCATCGGATCGTTGTGGATCGAATCAGCCGCCGAAGCCGCCTTCGTCGAGGAAGGCCTGTTCTTCAGACATTGTGTGGCGGCCTAGTGTGGCGTTGCGGTGCGGAAAGCGGCCGAAGCGGACGATGATGACGCGGTGCAGCTTGCCCCATTTCTCCAACTCGTCATCGCCGGCGACCAAGGCCATGTAGCGGTCCTGATCCTCGATCCGTTCGGAATGTTCGAACGGCAGAAGCAGGAAGTTCTTCAAAGCCGGTTCGACCGCCAGATGCAGATCGCGCGCCACGGCCTGGTTTGCGAACATCAGGGCCAGCGGGTCGGTGGCGAACTGATGCGCCGTGCCGCGAAAACTGTTTCGGGGATACTGGTCCAGCAGGATCAACAGCGCCAAGGCGCCCTCGGCCGTGTCCATCCAGTCGTCCCGTTCGCGGCGCGCGGCGGCCCAATGCAGGGCGCGGCCTCGATCGCGGAAGTCGGCGTCGAACGCCTCGTTCTTGGCGAACCACTTTTCGGGCCCAGCCTCTTTCCAGAAGGCGACGACGTCGGATGGGGTTATGAAGGCGGTCATGACCCAGACCCTACCCAATCCGCTGCCCGTCTTCCATGACCGCGACTGCGACCTTTCGATCATCCGCGGCAAGCGCGTGGCCATGATCGGTTACGGCAGCCAGGGCCGGACCCATGCGCTGAACCTGCGCGATTCGGGCGTGACCGACATCGTGGTGGGTCTGAAGGCTGACTCCAAGACGCGAGACCTGGCGCGCGCCGACGGGTTCGAGGTGATGACGGCCGGCCACGCCGCGTCGGGCGCCGACGTGGTCGCCGTCATGACGTCAGACGAGGCGCACCGCGATCTGTGGCGCGACGAACTGGAGCCGAACGTGCGGCCGGGCGCGGCCTTGGTCTTCGCCCACGGCCTGTCAGTGAGATTCGGCCTGGTCGAACCGCGCGCCGATCTGGACGTCATCCTGGCCTCGCCCAAGGGGATCGGGCCGCGCATCCGAGATCTGTACGAAGCCGGGGAGGGGGTCTTCTGCCTGTTTGGCGTGCAGCAGGACGCGACGGGCGACGCGCATGCGCTGGGCCTGTCCTATGCGGCGGCGCTGGGCTGCGGGCGCAAGGGCATTCTGGAAACGACGATGCGCGACGAGTGCGAGAGCGACCTGTTCGGCGAACAGGTGGTTCTGTGCGGCGGCATCGCCGAACTGATCGACGCGGCCTTCTTGAAGCTGGTCAACGCCGGCTATCCGCCCGAAGTGGCCTGGTTCGAATGTTTCTATGAAACCAAGCTGGTGACCGACCTAATGTACGAACGCGGCATCGCGGGCGCCTTCGCCAAGATTTCGAACACGGCGGAATACGGCGCCTATCTGACCGGGCCGAGGGTTATCGGAGACGAATCGCGCCAAGCGATGGATGAGGTGCTGGCCGAGGTTCAGAGCGGGGCGTTCGTGCGGCGGCTGATGGCCGACTACGACGCGGGCTCGCCCGACCTGACCGCGCGCCGAAAGGCGTTGGGCGTGAAGACCATCGAGTCGGTTGGAGCGCATCTAAATGCGATGGCGCGCCAAGCGATGGAGAGCGCGGCGAACGACGACTGACGCAGACATGGAAACGGGCGAAGGCCCGCTGTCGCATCGTCGATTTTTCTGAGGAGAAGATGGTCGGAGTGAGAGGATTCGAACCTCCGACCCCTGCGTCCCGAACGCAGTGCTCTACCAGGCTGAGCCACACTCCGACCGTGGGGGCTGGCCTGGCGGCGTCGCCCCGAAGTGAGGACGCGGCTTATAACCATGGGTTCGATGGGCCGCAAGCGCCCATTTCGACCCATCTTCACGGTAAGCGAAAATAGTCCTGAAAGAGGGTGTTGCATCCCAAAACGGCTTGGCGTATCTGACCGCCTCCGCCGCACAGAGTGCTTCGGAAACGCCGGTCCTGCTGGGGAATGGTGTAATGGTAACACTACGGTTTTTGGTACCGTCATTCTAGGTTCGAGTCCTAGTTCCCCAGCCATCCGCCGACAAAGGTCGGCGCCGCCGAACTACTTTACAGCTTCAGCATTATCATCTGCGCCAGGGCTTCCGTTCGGATGCCCGGCTACCTAGCTTGACCGCAGACTACTGCTGAGGAGAACGATGATGGTCACCGCCAAAGAAAAGCGCCTGGCGCCCCTGAAGACGCCGACGAGCCTGTCGGAGGAGGCGACCCAGAGCATTTCCGCCGCTCTGACCGGGCTGCTGGCCGATACGTTCGCCCTCTACATCAAGACCAAGAACTTCCACTGGCACGTCTCGGGCCCGCATTTCCGGGACTATCATTTGATGCTGGACGAGCAGTCGGCGGAAATCCTGGCCATGACCGATCCGATGGCCGAACGGGCGCGCAAGATCGGCGGGACCACGCTGCGCTCTATCGGTCAGATCGCCAAGGAATCACGCATCGGCGACAATGACGCCGACTATGTCGACCCGCTGGATATGCTGGCCGAGCTTCGCGACGACAACGGTGAACTGATCGGCCGGATGCGCGAGGTGCATGACTTGTGCGACGAGCATAACGACGTCGCGACCGCCAGTTTGCTGGAGAACTGGATCGACGAGAGCGAGAAGCGCGTCTGGTTCCTGTTCGAATCGGGTCGTCGCGGTAACGGCTGAGGAACCGCAGCGCTTGCGCCGTCTTATGTATCGTCGATAGTCGATTATGGACGGCGCAGGAGGGGCGTGTGAAGCAGGGTGCGGTGATCTGCGGCTTGGCGATTGTGGGTGTGCTGGCGGCCTCGCCCGCCTCAGCCGATATGTCCAAGGCGTTCGGCAATACGATCGTGTCTCACTATCCGAACGGACAGTGGGTCAGGCACTATTTCGATCCGGATGGACGCTACACCTCGCAGTTTTCGGACGGGCGACGTGTGGCGGCCCGCTGGTCGGCCGAGGGTGACAAGATTTGTTTGTCCGGCTTCAGCCCGCGTCAGATCCTGCCGCGCTTTTGCAGCCGGATGGTCGAGGCCGATGTCGGCGACACCTGGCGCGCCCGCGATCCCTTGGGGCGCTCCATCCGCAACGAACTGGTCGCGGGACGTCGCTGAGGTCTTTCATCCCGCCTCCCGCGTAATGTTGTGCTCGACCTTGTTAGATGGTTATCAGGATACTGAGGCTTGGCGTGGCAGGGGCGTCGGCCTCTGAGTCGTGGCGTAGCGCGCTGTGGACGTGATGCTTCCGCTTTGCGCTTGGGCGACGTTCACATCACTTGGACTATCGGTGGTTATTTCCCGCGCTTCGCCAAAAACGTACTATCCAACCCGGGCCTGCGGGCCGCCAACTTGGCCATCGCCGCGACGGCGGCGCGTCATGCTCGTTCGCGTTCTTGACGAATCCGAACTCTGAAAAGACCCTGACCCTAAGGGTCGCAGAAGGCCGCTTGGGCGGTTTCCAATCAGGACCAATGCGCGACGAAGGCTTCCGCCTGACGGGCGACCTGTTCGGCTGACTGCCCTGGCTTGAAAACGGCCGAGCCGATGCCGAAGCCGGATGCGCCGGCGGAGCGCCAGGCGGACATGCTGTCGGGGTCGACGCCGCCGACGGGGTAGATGCGGGTTTCGGCGGGCAGGACGGCGCGGACGGCTTTCAGACCCTTGGGACCGGCGATCTCGGCGGGAAACAGTTTCAAGGCGTCGGCCCCGGCGTCCAGGGCGGCGAAGGCTTCGGACGGCGTAAAGAAGCCGGGCAGGGACAGCAGGCCCAGGGTCTTGGTCTCGGCGATCACTTCGACGTTGGTGTTGGGCGAGATGATCAACTGGCCGCCGGCCTGTGCGACCTCTCGCGCCGCTGCGACGTTCAGCACCGTGCCGGCGCCGACCAGGGCGCGGCCGTCCAGCGCCTGACGCAGACGGCGGATGCTCTCCAGCGGCTCGGGCGAATTCAGCGGCACTTCCAGGCAGCGGAAACCGGCGGCGACGATGGCCTCGCCGACCTCGACCGCCTCGTCCGGTTTCAGGCCGCGCAGGATGGCGATCAGCGGCAGGGCGTCCAGGCTTTCGATGGCGACGGGAATCATCGGTGTGCGGCCTCGTGAATGCGCCACAGACCCTTGGCCGTGGCGGCGGCGCCGTCCGCGATGCGGACGTCTTGGAACCCACCCTGCGCCAGGGCGGCGGCATAGCGGCGGCTCAGGGCCTCGGCGCCGATCAGGATGACGGGGCGATGGTTGGCGTCGGCCTCGGCCGCGACCTCGGCCCCGATCAGCAGACCCGACAGATAGTCGGCCGAGGACGCCGCTGAAAGGCGTCCGGCCAAGCCCTCGACCCGCACAGAGAACAGGGCGGCGGTGACAGCGGGATCGCGCAGGGATCGCTCGACCCCCGTGGCGAAGGCGTCGTCGTCCACGCCCGGCTCGCCCATCTCGGCGCCCAGGATGGTGCCCCTGCGGATGGCGGCGAACAGTTCGCCGGTCATGAAGGTCCGGAAATCGGTGATCCGTACGCCAGCGGTGCGGATCCATTTGCTGTGGGTGCCGGGACCGACGATGACGGCGTCATCGGGCGCGTCCAGGCCGAAGACCTGGGTTTCCTCGCCGCGGATCACGTCCTCAAGACGGCTGTCCTCGAACACGGCTACGCCGGGCACGATGGAGACGTGGGGCGCATCGTCAGGGCTGGCGACGGCGCTGGCCAGGTCCGCGACACCGGCGGGGCAGGGCAGATAGGCCATCTCGCGCCACCGCCCCCGCGCACCGGCCATGCCGCTGACCAGCACCGGCAAGCCGTCGTTCAGCCAGTCGCCCGCGACCGCGTCCAGCACGTCGTGGAACTGGTTCGGCGCAAGGCCGCCGGCGCCGCGCGGGTCGGAGCGGCTGTCCAGCACCACGCCGCCGTCGGCGATCCGCATGACGCGCAGATTGCTGGTGCCCCAATCGACCCCGATCAGTCCGTTCGCTGAACTCACCTCACCACCAGATCGTATACACTAGGATCAGGAAGGCGATCACGCCGACCGCCGCCAGGTTGAAGCCCAGCGAGGTCTTGTAGCTGATCTGGTCCAGCTTGATCTTCATGGCGTCGGGCTTGGCCGGGACCAGCAGGGACACGATCACCGCCGCGATCAGGGAGACGACGAAGACGACGCCGACCCGGTTCATGAAGGGGAAGATGAACTGGCCGGTTTCCTGCAACCACCAGAAGATGGCCGACAGCACGACCGAGCCGATGGCGGCTGTCAGGGCGCCGGCTTCGGACGCCCGCTTCCAGAACAGGCCCAGCATGAAGATGACGACGATGCCAGGGGTGAAGAAGCCGGTGAACTCCTGAATGAACTGGAACGCCTGGTCGAAGCCGCCCAGCAGCGGGCGGGCGGTCAGGATGCCGATGATCACGGCGGCGACGGCGGCGATGCGGCCGACCGTGACCAGCTGATGCTCGGGCGTGTCCTTCCTGATCTTGGCGTAGAGGTCCAGGGTGAAGATGGTCGAGATCGAGTTCACCTTGGACGCCAGCGAGGCGATGATGGCGGCGATCAGGGCGGCGAAGACCAGACCCTTCAAACCGACCGGCAGCAGGTTCATCATCGTCGGATAGGCCTGGTCCGGCGCCGACAGATTGGGAGCCAGGATCAGGGCGGCCATGCCCGGCAGCACCACGATCACTGGCATCAGCAGTTTCAGATAGGCGGCGAAGGCGATGCCCTTCTGCGCTTCCGGCAGGGACTTTGCGGCCAGGGCGCGCTGGATGATGTACTGGTTGAAGCCCCAGTAGCTGATATTCATGACCCACAGGCCGCCCAGCAGAACGGCGATGCCCGGCAGCTCCTGATAGTGGGGATTGTCCTTGGACAGGATCATGTCGAACTTGTCCGGGAACTGGGTGATCAGGGTGTGGAAGCCCGCCGCCGCGCCGCTCGCGCCGCCGATCGTCGACAGGGCGATGAAGCCGATGATCAGTCCGCCGCAGACCAGCAGGGCCACCTGGACGATGTCGGTCAGGGCCACGGCCTTCAGACCGCCCCACAGCTGGTAGACCAGGGCGAAGACGCCGATGGCGACGATGGCGTAGTCCTGGTTGAAGCCGGTGACGGTGTGGACGGCGATCGCGCCCAGCCACAGGATCGAGGTCACGTTCACGAAGACGTAGAGCAGCAGCCAGAAGACGGCCATCACGTTGCGGATCGTCGGCCCGTACCGCTGCTGCAGGAACTGCGGCATGGTCACGATCTCGTTGCGCAGGAAGATCGGCAGGAAGAATTTGCCCACGATCAGCAGGGTCAGCGCCGCCATCCATTCATAGGAGGCGATGCCCAGGCCGATCACATAGCCCGAGCCGCTCATGCCGATGATCTGTTCAGCCGAGATGTTGGCCGCGATCAGGGAGGCGCCGATGGCCCACCAGGGCAGGCTCCTGGACGCCATGAAATAGTCGGTGGAGGTCTTTTGCTCGCCCGCCTTGCTGCGCGAGACCCACTGGGCCAGGCCGAAGATGAAGATGGCGTAGATCGCCAGAATCGCCAGATCGATACCCGCGAGCGACATAATACATTCCCCCGATGCGCCCGTGTTCGGGCTCAGGTCGAAGCCTAGGTTAGCCCCCGGCCAGCCGCAACGAATTTTTATATACGCTTGCTTATTTTACCTGCAATAATGCATCGATCGCCCTTGGCGCCCGCCCACCGTGGTGGCTGCGGGGACAACGACGGGCTCAAGCGACAGGAACGCCATGACAGACCAAGACGCCGCCGACGATCGCAAATATCGCGCGCCCGCCTTGGAGAAGGGCCTCGACGTTCTTGAACTGCTGTCGGCACAAGGCGAGCCGATGACGCCATCGCAGATGTCCGTCACCTTGGGACGTTCCGTCAGCGAACTGTTCCGTATGATTCAGGTGCTGGAGTTCCGCGGCTATATCGAACAGTCCTCGGGCGGCTATCGTCTGACCAACCGTCTGTTCACGCTGGGCATGACCCAGGCGCCGATCAAGTCGCTGGTCGATGTCGCCATGCCGGCCATGCGCGATCTGGCGTCGGCGACGATGCAGTCGTGCCACCTTGTTGTGCCGTCCGGCGATCAGATCGTGGTCATCGCCCGGATCGAGAGCCCCGGCGACCTCGGCTATTCGGTGCGGATCGGCTACCGGCGCAGCATCCTGCACGCCACCTCGGGCTTGATGTTCTATTCGCGGGCCAATGAACGGGCGCGGGCGCACCTCAACGAGACATTGGTTGGCCTGTTCGGAGCAAAAGCGGTGAACGAGTTCGCCGCCCGCTCGGAAGCGATGACCCAAGGCGCCTATGTGGAGCGGGCCAGCGACTTCGTGAAAGGCGTCACCGATCTGGTGGCGCCCATCATGGGGGCGGACGGCGTGATCGCCACCTTGATTACGCCTTTCATAGAACAGACCCCGATGATCTGCACCAAGGACGAGGCGGCGGCGCTGCTGGTGCGGGCCGCAGAGTTGATTTCGGATCAGATGGGCGCCGTTTCCCAAGCTTGATGCTACCGCTATCTATTTTTTGTTGACGGCAACAAGTTTCATTTGTGAAAAGGTCTTGGGCCGCACAGAAGGTCCTCCGCCCTGGGGAGGGCTGCATTCATGGCCGCCATCTACTCCGACCTGAAGGGCAAGACCGTCGTCGTCACCGGCGGCGCCGGCGGCATCGGCGAGAGCATCGTTCGCGCCTTCCACGCCCAGGGCGCACGGGTTGGCTTTCTGGATATCGACGCCGAACGCGGGGCCAAGCTACAGGCCCACCTGGGGCAGGAGGCGTTGTTAGTCGCCTGCGACCTGATCGACATTCCTGCGCTAAAGGCCGCCATCGGCATGGTGCGTGACGCCTTCGGCCCCATCGACATCCTGGTCAACAACGCCGCCCACGACGAGCGTCACGCCACGCTGGACGTGACAGAGGACTATTGGGACGGCCGCATGGCCGTGAACCTGAAGCACCAGTTCTTCGCCGCACAGGCCGTGCTGCCGGACATGCAGGCGACGGGCAAGGGCGCCATCGTCAATCTGGGGTCGACCTCCTGGGTGATCGGCCAAGGCGGCATGGCCGCCTATACGGCCTGCAAGTCGGCGGTGATCGGCCTGACCCGTTCGCTGGCCCGCGACTTCGGCCAGTTCGGCGTTCGGGTGAACGCCGTCGCGCCCGGCTGGATCATGACCGAGCGGCAACTCGAGCTCTGGGTCACGCCGGAAACCGAAAAAGACATCTACGCCAACCAGTGCCTCAAGCGCCGGCTCGTGCCGGACGACATCGCCCGCGTCGTCGTCTTCATGTGTTCGGACGAGGCGGGGGCGATCACCAATCAACACTATGTCGTCGATGGCGGCTGGACCTGAAATGACCGACAATTCCAAGACCGCAAAGCCGCTCCGCAGCCGCGCCTGGTTCGACAATCCCGAGAACCCGGACATGACGGCGCTCTATCTGGAGCGCTATCTGAACTACGGCCTGACGCGAAAAGAGCTTCAGTCGAACAAGCCGATCATCGGCATCGCCCAGACCGGCTCGGACCTGTCGCCCTGCAACCGTCACCATCTGGTCCTGGCCGAGCGGGTGCGCGAAGGCATCCGCGAGGCGGGCGGCATCGCCATGGAGTTCCCGGTCCATCCGATCCAGGAAACCGGCAAGCGCCCGACCGCCGGTCTGGATCGCAACCTGGCCTATCTGGGTCTGGTCGAGAGCCTCTACGGCTATCCGCTGGACGGCGTCGTCCTGACCATCGGCTGCGACAAGACCACGCCCGCCTGTCTGATGGCCGCCGCCACCGTGGACATTCCCGCCATCGCCCTGTCGGTCGGCCCGATGCTGAACGGCTGGCACAAGGGCGAGCGCACCGGGTCCGGCACCATCATCTGGAAGGCGCGTCAGATGATGGCGGCCGGCGAGATCGACTACGACGGCTTCATCGAACTGGTAGCCTCGTCGGCCCCGTCGGTCGGCTATTGCAACACCATGGGCACGGCGACGACGATGAACTCGCTGGCCGAGGCGCTGGGCATGTCGCTGCCCGGCTCGGCCGCCATTCCGGCGCCGTACCGCGAGCGCGCCCAGGTCGCTTACGAGACGGGCCTGCGCATTGTGGAGATGGTGCGTGAGGATCTGAAGCCGTCGGATATCCTGACCAAGGAAGCCTTTCACAACGCCATCGTCGTCAACTCGGCCATCGGCGGCTCGACCAACGCCCCGATCCACCTGACGGCGTTGGCCCGCCACGCCCATGTCGATGTGCCGTTGCATGACTGGCAGACCGAAGGCCTGCACGTGCCGCTGCTGGTCAACCTCCAGCCCGCCGGCGAATACCTGGGCGAGGACTATTTCCATGCCGGCGGCGTCCCCGCCGTCGTCTCCGAACTGATGAAACAGGGGCTGATCAACGAGGACGCCCTGACCGTCACCGGCAAGTCCATCGGCGAGAACTGCAAGGGCGCCGAGATCCAACTGCCCGATGTCATCAAGAGCTTCGACGCCCCGATGAAGACCGACGCTGGCTTCGTGGTCTTCACCGGCAATCTGTTCAACTCGGCCATCATGAAGCTGAGCGTGATCTCGGACGAGTTCCGCGAACGCTATCTGTCCAACCCCGACGATCTGAATGCCTTTGAAGGCCCGGCCGTCGTGTTCGACGGGCCCGAGGATTATCACCACCGCATCGACGACGAGAGCCTGGGCATCACCGAGCAGACCCTGCTGTTCATGCGCGGCGCCGGCCCCATCGGCTATCCGGGCGCGGCCGAGGTCGTGAATATGCGCCCGCCGGCATACCTCATAAAAAGGGGCGTCAGTGCCCTGGCCTGCATCGGCGACGGGCGCCAGTCCGGCACCTCCGGCTCGCCCTCGATCCTGAACGCCTCGCCCGAGGCGGCGGCGGGTGGAAACATCGCCCTGCTGAAGACCGGCGACCGGGTCCGCATCGATCTGAACACCGGCCGCGCCGACATCCTGATTTCGGACGCGGAACTGTCCGAGCGTCGCCAGGCGTTCGAGGCGGCAGGCGGCGGCTACAAATACCCCGCCTCCCAGACCCCTTGGCAGGAAATGCAGCGCGACGTGGTCGGCCAGCTGGAAACCGGCGCCGTGCTGGAGCCCGCCGTCAAATACCACCGCATCGTCGACACCATCGGCCTGCCGCGCGACAACCACTGACGGCCCTAGAGCGTGATCGCTTGAGGTTGGATCGCTTCGCGATTCCGCTGACGCCGCGCATCAGGCTCCGGGATTTCGTTCTAGGCGTCGCCGCCTCACTGCAGCGGCGGCGCCTTGCAGTTGGCGGCGATGAAGGCCTCGTGGGTCGGCATCCGCGCGACGCCCTGCTGGATCATCGCCTTCATCTTCTGCAACCATTGCTGGACCTGCTCCAGAGGAATGGTCTCCGTGATCGGATCGTGTCGCTCGGGGATGACGCCCTGGCCGAGCAGCACGGCGATCCAGCTCGTCTCCTGAAACAGCTCGTCCTCGTAGCGGAAGATGCGGCCCCGGCTGCGGAACTGATCCATCTTCTGCTTCAGCGTCTCGGGAATCGGCATGGTCCGCACGTGGCGCCACAGAGGCGAGTCGTCGCGCGCCGTGGCGTGATAGTGCAAGATGATGAAGTCGCGGATGCGCTCGGTTTCCAGCCGCATCATGCGGTTGTAGTTGTCGATATCGGCCTGGGCGAAGCCGGTGTCGGGGAAGTGCAGCAGCAACTTGGATATGCCCGACTGCACCAGATGGATGGAGGTCGATTCCAGCGGTTCCAGGAAGCCCGACGCCAGGCCCAAAGCCAGACAGTTCTTGTTCCAGGTCTTCTTTCGGCGACCGGTGGTGAAGCGCAGGAAGTTGGGTTCCGCCATCGCCTCGCCGTCTAGGGAGGCGCGCAGCTTGGCTTGAGCCTCGTCGTCCGAGATGAAGGGGCTGCAATAGACATAGCCGTTGCCGGTGCGGTGCTGCAGCGGAATGCGCCAGCGCCACCCCGCTTCAAGGGCCGTCGATTGGGTATAGGGCGTCGGATCGCCGACCCGGGTGCAGGGCATGGCCACCGCACGATCCGCTGGCAGCCAGTGGGTCCAATCCTCGTAGCCCGTCTTCAGCGCCCCTTCGATCAGCAGGCCGCGGAAGCCAGAACAATCGATGAAGAAGTCCGCCTCAAGTTCGCGGCCGTCATCCAATCGCACCGACTGGATAAAGCCGTCGCCGTCGCGCAGGCGCACGTCGGCGATCTTGCCCTCATGACGCACGACGCCTTGCGACTCGGCGCGCCGGCGCAGGAAGCGCGCGTACAGGCCGGCGTCGAAATGGAAGGCGTAGGTCATTTGCGAGCCGGCGCCGCGCGGGTCGGCGTCAGGCCGGGTGACCCGGCCCATGCGCGCCGCCATGGTCGTGACGGAATAGGCGTCCAGGTCGTCGTCCAGCCCCGCCTTGTTCAGCCTCAGCCAATATTGGTGGAAGGAGGCGGCGTCGATGCGCGTGCCATAGGTTCCGAACGGGTGGAAATAGCTCCGGCCCTTCTGGAACCAGTCGTTGAACTGAATACCCAGCTTGTAGGTACCCTGGGTGGCGCGAATGAATTCGTTTTCGTCGATGCCCAGCAACTGGTTGAACAGCAGGATCGGCGGAATGGTGGCCTCGCCGACGCCGACCGTGCCGATAACCTCGGACTCGACCAACTCGACCTTCACCGTGCCGCGCGTCACGTGCGCTAGTGCGGCGGCGGCCATCCAGCCGGCCGTGCCGCCCCCGACGATCAGAATACGCTTCAGTGGGGCAGGGATCATCGTGCGTAACCGGTGAAGGTGGTGGAATGGTCGGGCAGGGCGGCCGCCGCCCGCGCAATCAGTTGCGCGAACTGCCGGGCCTGTCGATCCACGGTTTCCAGATCGTCGAGACAGGCCAGGGGCGAAGGCTGTTTGGGCCACGTGCCCAGGCCGGTGAACACCGCAGCCCAACTGTCTTCGCGGAAGGATTCGTCCTCCAGCAGGCCGACCTCGCCACGCGCGCGGAACAGCTCGATCTTTTCCATCAGCGTATCGGGCGGCGCCGTTTCGCGGCATCTGTCCCACATCGCGCCGGCGCGACCGGCCAGATGATAGTGCAGGATGATGAAGTCGCGGATGCGCTCGAACTCCTGGGCCGAGCGTCGATTGTATTCGCGGATCAGGGCCGGATCGAAACGGCGGTCGGGGAACATCTCTAGCAACCGCCCGATGCCGGTCTGGATCAGGTTGATGCTGGTGGACTCCAGCGGTTCGACGAAGCCGGACGCCAGGCCCAGCGACACCACATTGCCCTTCCAGGCCTCGCGTCGCCGCCCCGTGACGAACCTCAACCGATTGGGCTCGGCCAACGGCTCCGATTCGATCTGACTTAGCAGGTCGTCCAGCGCCGTCTGATCGTCCACATGGTCGCTGGAATAGACATAGCCGTTGCCGACCCGGTGCTGCAGCGGAATACGCCATTGCCAGCCGGCCTCTCGCGCACGCGCCGTGGTGATGGGCTCGGGGGCCAGAGTCGAACTGCACGGCACGGCGACGGCGCGATCGCACGGCAGCCAGTGCGTCCACTCCTCGTATCCCGCCCGCATCGTCTGTTCGATCAACAGGCCTCGGAAACCCGAGCAGTCGATGAACAGGCCTGCCTCGACCTCGCCGCCGTCTTCCAGCGTCACGGCTCGCACCAGACCGGTCTCGCCGTTACGATCCACACCCGTGATCCGCCCTTCGCGCCGGACGACGCCCATCGTCTCCGCCAACGTCCTCAGCCGCCGTGCAAACAAGCCGGCGTCGAACTGATAGGCGTATGAATAGTGGGACAGCACCGAACGGCTGTCCTCGACCGGCGGGGCGAACTTGCCGGCGCGGGCCATGGCGGTCGGCATGGACCAGGGATCAAGGCTGTCGATCCGACCGGCGGCCTTCAGGCGAAACAGATATTGCCGCCAGGCTTGTCCTGCGACGGTCGGACCATAGTCGCCGAAGCCGTGGAAATATTCCGAGCCCGGCGCAATCCAGTCCTTGAAGGCGATGCCCAGTTTGGCGGTCGCGGCCGTCGAGCGGATGAAATCCTCCTCGGACAGCCCGATCGTCTGGACGAACTGTCGGATGGGCGGAATCGTGGCCTCGCCCACGCCCACCGTGCCGATGGATTCCGATTCGAGCAGGGTGATCCTTAAGGCCAGACCCTGGGCGCGGGTGAACGCTCGGCCCAATGCGGCGGCGGCCATCCAACCCGCCGTTCCGCCGCCCACGATGGCGATGTGGTGCACCGGTTCTGGCTGGTCGCTCATGCTTCTTCCCCGTCGCCCGCTTGGCGCGGATCCTGTGTCGGCATCTAATAGCCAAGGATCGTCGCGGCGCTATTGTGGTAGCGCTAACAGAAAATGCTTTTCAGCTCATGAAAACTTGTGCATCCTTGAAAGGTGATCATGCCATCGAAGGGTGGGTGAGTTCACGTCGGGAGGGATGTCGCCCTACGTCGTCAATAAGCGACGGGCGCGACCAGCAGGAAGGTTCTGAGACCGATGTCTCGTCAAAATCACGTTCGTCGCGTCGCTCTGCTTTGCGGAGCATCCTTGCTTACGGTCGCGGCGACGCTGCCGACCGCCGTGTTGGCCCAACAGGCCCCGGCCCAGTCGGATGATGCGACGACGGTCGATGAGGTCGTGGTCACCGGCATCCGCGCCCAGCTCCGCTCGGCCCAGGCCATCAAGAAGAACTCAGAGGTCATCGTCGATTCGGTGACCGCCGTGGATATCGGCGCCCTGCCGGACCGCTCGGTGTCGGAGGCCTTGCAGCGCATTCCAGGCGTCACCCTTCAGCGCACGAACGCCGCACGCGATCCGGCCCGTCTGGCGGCAGAGGGCGGCGGCGTCTTCATCCGCGGCCTGTCGTGGGTGCGTTCCGAAACCAACGGCCGCGACATCTTCTCGGCCTCGAACGGTCGCGGGCTCAGCTTCGAGGACGTGTCGGCGGACCTGCTCGCCGGCGTGGACGTCTATAAGAATGTCGCCGCCAACATGATCGAGGGCGGCATCGCCGGCACGACCAATCTGCGGACCCGGGTTCCCTTCGACAACAGCGACCCGCTGTTGGCGATCAACGCCGACTACAACTACGGCGACCTGTCCGAAAAAGGTTTCTGGTCGGGCAGCATCCTGGCGACCGATCGTTGGCAAACCGGCATCGGCGAGATCGGCCTGCTGGCCAACGTCAGCGTTTCCAACGTCGGCAACCGCACGGATTCGATCTCGGTCGACCGCTATGATCCCGTGACCCTCAACGCCGGCAACGCCAGCACCGATGGTTCGGGAACGGCTGGCGAGACTGTGTTCGTGCCCAAATATCTGGGCTGGCGCACGATCGACTGGGAGCAGAAGCGCACCGCCGTCGCACTGGCCGCCCAATGGCGCCCGAACGATCAGTGGCTGTTCACCCTGCAGGGTCTGGCTTCGCAGGCCGACGCCTACAATGTCGAATATGCGCTGGGCACCGACAGCATCGTCTCGCCCAACTCCAGCTATCGGTATGACGACCAGAACGTCTTCCTGAGCGGCAATATTCCGGCCGCGACCTGGAACACCGACACCCGCGTCGGCGACGACACCAAGAAGACCAGCGATGTCGCGCTGAATTTCCAGTACACGCCTGGCGGCGCCTGGTCGTTCTCGGGCGATCTGCAATATGTGAAGTCCTCGGCCGAAATCTATTCGATGACGGCCTTCACTCAGCTTCAGAACCGTCCGGACCTGTCGATCACCATCGACGGCGATCTGCCGACCGTGACCTCCACCGGCGGCACGCCTGAAGACAAGTCCGCCTACTGGTGGGCGGCGGCCATGGATCACATCGAGGACAACGAAGCCGACGAACTGGCGGGTCGCCTGGACGCCCGTTACGACTTCGACGAGAACTCGTCCTTCTTCAAATCCGTCGCCTTCGGCGTTCGCGGCACCGAGAAGAACTACACCAACCGCCAGACCGGCTATAACTGGGGCCTGTTGTCCAACCAGTACTGGGGCAACGGCGGCGGCGCAGTCGTTTATCTGGACGACACGGGCTATCCGGGCGGCACGCAGGACCCGCGTCTGCCGAACTCGTCTACCCTCTATCGTTTCGACAACTTCTTCCGCGGCGATGCGCCGGTTCCGGGCGTGGCGTGGTTCCCGGCTGAAAGCCTGCTGAACCAGGGCACGGCCTATGCCTACGATATCCTGCGCAACACAGAGAGCTCGGGCTGGGGTTGGACGCCGCTCAGCGACGACTATGAAAGCTATCGCCTTGGCGGCGGCAACGGCGGCATCACGGAGCTGACCGAGAAGACGCAGGCCGCTTACGTCTATGCCCGGTTCGGCAATGACACCGGCTTCTTCGGCCGCGCCTTCGACGGCAACATCGGCCTGCGCGCCGTGGACACCAAGACCACCTCCAACACGGTGACCACGCTGCCGTCCATCCAGGGCGCCTGTCCGCCAGCCAACGCGCCGGGCGCCAACTGTGCGGCCTTCAATCAGGCGGTTCGGTTCGTGAACGGCGGATCCCTGGACGGACAGCCGGTCGAAAGCAGCTACACCAACTGGCTGCCCAGCCTGAACCTGCGTGGGTTCCTCAGCGACACCCTGCAGGCTCGCTTTGCGATCTCGCGCGCCATGGTGCGGCCCGAGATGTATCAGCTCCAGCCGTTCACCAACCTGTCGATCAACTTCCAGCCCGACGGCTACACCCTGAACCCAACCACGCCCTTCACCGGCGTGGGCGGCAATCCGGCGCTGCGTCCGATCACGGCGACGAACTACGACGCCAGCCTGGAGTGGTATTTCGCGCCCACCGGAAGCCTGACGTTCGTGGCCTTCCACAAGGACATCAAGGACTACATCTTCACCGGCACGGAAACGCAGTCGATCACCAACGGCGGCGTCACCTACGACTTCCTGATCACGCGCTACACCAACGGCGCCGAGGGCACGGTGGACGGGTTCGAGCTGGCCTATTCGCAGTTCTTCGACTTCCTGCCGGGCGCCTTCAGCGGCCTCGGCTTCCAGGGCAACTTCACCTACATCAGCTCGGACGGCGGCAAGAACACCAGCCAGAACATCCTGGACACGACCCAGAACGGCGCCGCCTCGGACAGCACCCTGCCGCTCGAAGGCATGTCTCGCACCAGCTACAACGCCGCCATTCTGTATGAGAAGTACGGCATCTCCGCGCGCTTGGCCTACAACTGGCGCGAGGAATATCTGCTGACGACCTCGGCGGCGAACGTGAATGCCCCGGTGTGGGCCAGCGACTACGGCCAACTGGATGGCTCGATCTTCTATAACCTGACCAAGGACATCAAGATCGGCGTTCAGTCGACCAATATCCTGAACGAACGGACGATCTTGAAGGTGGGCAGCGAGACCCGCAAACCGCCTTACAACTGGGTCGATACCGACCGCCGGATCGCGGTGGTGCTGCGCGCCGCCTTCTGATCGGGCTTTGACAACGGGGCGCCGGCGGTCGTCGGCGCCCCGATCTTTTTCTTGTCGACGTTGGGAGGCGGCGATGGGCTATTTCACACGCGGGTTCGCCGCAGCCTTATCGGCCGCGACCCTGGTCGCCGCCGCAGCTTCGTCGGTTCTCGCCCAGTCGCCCATTCCGCAACTGGTTGAACAGAATGGCCGTCACGCTCTGATGGTGGACGGCGCGCCCTTCACCATCCTGGGCGGACAGGTCAACAACTCGTCCAACTATCCGGCGCCCCTGGCCCAGGCCTGGCCGGCGCTCCGTTATATCGGCGCCAATACGGTCCAGATCCCGCTGGGTTGGGAACAGATCGAGCCGGAGGAGGGGCGTTTCGACTTCTCCTTCGTCGATCACGCCATCGAACAGGCCCGCGCCAACGACATGCGCGTGGTCTTCCTGTGGTTCGCCACCTGGAAGAACACGGCCCCGGCCTATGCGCCCGCCTGGGTCAAGCTGAACCCCGAGCGGTTCCCGCATCTGATCGAGAAGAGTGGCAAGGAAAGCTACGCCCTGTCGCCCTATGGCGCCGAGACTCTGGCCGCCGACGCCCGCGCCTTCGCCGCCCTGATGCGCCACATCCGTCAGGTGGACGAGCGCAAACGCACCGTCATCATGGTCCAGCCCGAGAACGAGGTCGGCACCTACGGCCCCGTTCGTGACTACTCCCCCGCCGCCCGCGCCGCCTTCGATGGCCCCGTGCCCCAGGCCCTCTTGGACCGCACCGGCAAGGCGCCCGGAACCTGGTCCGCCGTCTTCGGCAAGGATGCGGACGAGTTCTTCCATGCCTGGTCCATCGGCCATTACGTCGGTCAGGTCGCCGCCGCCGGCAAGGCGGAATATCCGCTGCCGATGTACGTCAACGCCGCCCTGCGCGACCCGACGAACGATCAGGATCCCGCCACCTACGCCTCGGGCGGCCCGACCTGGAACGTGATCGAGGTCTGGCAGGCCGCGGCCCCGTCCATCGATTTCCTGTCGCCGGACATCTACACGCGCAAGTCGGGCGAATACGAAGCCCATCTGGATCGCTATGCGCGGCCCGACAACGCCCTGTTCGTCGCCGAAACCGGCAGCGACGTTCAATACGCCCGCTATCTGATGGAGACCTTGGGCCGGGGCGGCATCGGTTTCTCGCCCTTCGGCATCGATTACACCGGCTATTCCAACTATCCGCTGGGCGCCAAGGAGATCACCGAGACGACGCTGGAGCCGTTCCGCGATCTCTATCGCCTGATCGGCCCGTGGCAGCGGACCTGGGCGCGACTGGCCTTCGAGGGCAAGGTCTGGGGCGCAGCCGAACCCGACGACCGCAAGCCCGAGGTCATCGACCTGGGCGATTGGACCGCCACAACCGGCTATCAGCGCTGGCAGTTCGGACCGAGCAGCCAGCCCATCGATCCCAATGACGTGCCCGCCGCCTCGGCCCAGCCCAACGGTGCCATCGCCATCGCCGAGATCGAGCCGGGTCAGTTCATCCTGGCCGGGCATCGCATCCGCATCGACTTCGCCGCCAAGCCTTCGAGCGACGGCAAGCGCCGCATGATCCTGCGGGTCGAGGAAGGCCATTTCGACGACGCCGGCAAATGGGTGTTTGAACGCATCTGGAACGGCGACCAGGTCGATTATGGGCTGAACTTCTCCACCGACCGACCGCAGCTGTTGCGCGTCGTCACGGCCACCTACTGAACCCTGCAAGAGTAACGCGAGCGCCCGCCATGATCCCGACCCTCGCCCGCCGCCTGTTCCTGGCCGCCCTGCTGACCGCCCCCCTGGCCGCCTGCGCAGGGCAGGGGCTGATGAACGGCGCCTCCGCCGGGGCCATCCAGCAGGCGGCGTTCGAACGCACGGCGACCGGCATTGTCGTCACCCCGGCCGAGGGCGCGGCCCGCCGCGTGCGGCTGGAGGTCTATGGTCCCGAGACGATCCGGGTCACCGCGACCGAGAATGCGAACTTCGACCTGCCGGCCAGCCTGATGGTCACGGCCCAGCCCTCGACCACGACGCCGTTCCAGGTCGAGACCCGCGGCGACCTAGTCGTGCTGAAGACCGCCGAGGCGACCGCAGAAGTGTCGCGCGAAACCGGTGCCGTCCGCTTCCTCGACGAGAACGGCCAGGAGGTGCTGAAGGAACGGGCCGGCAGCCGCGAGCTGAGCCCCGTCACGGTTGAGGACCAGAAGGGCGACCACCGCTTCCTGGCCACGCGCCAAGTCTGGGAAAGCCCGGCCGACGAGGCCTTCTACGGCCTGGGCCAGCACCAGCAGGGCGTGGTGAACTACAAGGGCCACGACGTCCTATTGGCCCAGCACAACATCGACGTCGGCATTCCGCTGGTCGTATCCAGCCGCAACTACGGCGTCCTGTGGGACAACAACTCGATCACCCGTTTCGGCGACCCGCGCCCCTACGGCATGATCGCCGACCAGTTCATCGTGCGCGACGCCACGGGCCGGTTCGGCGGCCTGACCGCCAGCTACTATCAGAACGACCAGCTCAAGGTTCAGCGTCAGGAAACCGAGGTGAACTACGAGTTCATCCGCGAATGGTCGCGCTGGCCCGAGGGCTTCAAGTCGCAACCGGGCCAGCCGGTCCAGACCGGCGACATGGGCAAGCCGGGCCAGGCGGGCGTCAAGGTAGTCTGGGAAGGCACGCTGGAAACTGCGACCGCCGGCCTGCACAAGTTCCGCCTTTACTCCTCTGGCTATGCCAAGGTCTGGATCGACGGGCGGATGGTCGAGGACAACTGGCGCCAGAATTGGAATCCGTTCGATCACGACTTCCAGGTCCAGATGGCCGCCAATACGCGCGTGCCGATCAAGATCGAATGGATCCCTGAAGACGGCTATATCTCGCTGCGCCACCAGGACCCGCTACCCGCCGCCGATCAGGGCGCGCTCAGCCTGGCCTCGGAAGTCGGCACGGCCATCGACTACTACTATATCGGCGGCGACGATCTGGACGGGGTGATCTCGAACTATCGCGGTCTGACCGGCAAGTCGGTGATGCTGCCCCGCTGGGCCTACGGCTTCTGGCAGAGCCGCCAGCGCTACAACACCCAGGACGAGGTGACCGGCGTCGTACGGCGCTATCGCGAGCTGGGCCTGCCGATCGACAACATCGTTCAGGACTGGTTCTACTGGCCTGAAAACGCCTGGGGCTCGCATCAGTTCGATCCCGCGCGCTTCCCCAACCCCACCCAGATGGTCAAGGACGTTCACGACATGAACGCCAACATCATCATTTCGGTCTGGCCGAAGTTCTATCCGACGACCGAGCATTACAAGCAGCTGGACGCGATCGGCGGCATGTATACCCGCAACGTCGATGTCGGTGCGCGCGACTGGGTGGGACCCGGCTACGCCAACAGCTTCTACGACCCCTATCTGCCCGCCGCCCGCGACCTTTACTGGAAGCAGATGTCCGACAGCTTCAAGGGCATGAACTTCGACGGCTGGTGGCTGGATTCGGTCGAGCCGGACATGCACTCCAACCTGGACATTCCCGAGCGCACCCTGCGGATGGGACCGACCGCCATCGGTCCGGGCGCCTATGTCTTCAACTCGTATCCGCTGGTGAACGCCGAGAACGTCTACAACAACTTCCGCCGTGAAAAGGGCGACGAGCGGACCTACATCCTGACCCGCTCCGCCTGGGGCGGCCTGCAACGCACCGGCTCGACCTTGTGGTCGGGCGACGTGGTGGCGCGCTGGGACAATCTGAAGGACCAGATCTCGGCGGGCGTGAACACCGGCCTGTCGGGCCTGGCCAACTGGACCCATGACATCGGCGGCTTCTCGGTCGAGGCGCGCTACTCCAATCCCGCCGGCATGAAGCCCGAGGACAAGGCCGAGTGGGACGAGCTGAACCTGCGCTGGTTCCAGTTCGGCGCCTGGTCGCCGATCTTCCGTTCGCACGGCGAGTTCCCGCTGCGTGAGGTCTATAACCTGGCCCAGCCCGGCACGCCGCTTTACGACGCCTACGCCGCCCAGCTGCGGACCCGCTACCGGCTGATGCCCTACATCTACAGTCTGGCCGGCGACGTCTATCAGCGTGACTCCACCATCATGCGCGGCCTGGTCATGGACTTCCCGTCCGACCTCAAGGCGCGCGACATCAACGACCAGTATTTGTTCGGCCACGCCCTGCTGGTCGCGCCGGTAACGGAATACAAGGCGCGCAGCCGTTCGGTCTATTTCCCGCAAGGGGCCGACTGGTACGACATGCTGACGGGCCAGAAATACACCGGCGGCCGGTCGGCGACGGTTCAGGCGCCCGAGGACAAGATCCCGGTCTTCGTGCGCGCCGGCTCCATCCTGCCCACTGGTCCGGCAATCCAGTACACGGCCGAAAAGCTGGACGGCCCACTGACGCTGATCGTCTACACCGGCGCCAACGGCTCCTTCTCCCTGTATGAGGATCAGGGCACGACCTACGCCTATGAGAGGGGCGAGTTCTCCAACATCCCCATGACCTGGAACGACGCGACCGGTGTCCTGACCATCGGTGCGCGGACGGGTTCGTATCCGACCATGCCGACGAATCGCACCATCAATGTGCGTTTCGTCAACGGGCCGGGCGCTGATGTCGGAAACTTCGATGCGGCTCCGGCCAGGACGATCCAATACAATGGCCAGGCTGTGGAGGTTCGGCGCTAGATCGAGACAGAGCATCGACATCGGACACGATGTCGATGCTCAACCTGTTGTCTTGACGAGACTTTGAAGAAAGATCGGGGCGCTTCCCATACAGGGTGTCCAGCGGCCTTATGATCGGGACCTGATCTTTGACATCCTCGGCCCCCGATCCCGACGGCGGCGAAGAATTCACTCGGCCTTCCGGCTGATGGTCGGACGGCCGGAAATTGCACTGTCTTGCACTTTGCACGCCATTTCGGGGTGCAGTGCAATTTCGAACCTTCCGCTGCGGCGGACAGACAGGAGGCGCGGATGCGCTCGTTCTTGCTTGCCGCCGCGGCTGTCGCCGCGCTCACAGGGGCTTCGCCCGTCCAGGCGCAGGTCCAGCCCCAGACGGTCGTCACGCCCGCTCTTTTCGACGCCATGTTCCAGGACCACGCCGTCCTGCAACGCGGCCGTCCGATCAAGGTGTGGGGCAGGGCCGCGCCCGGCGCCGCCGTCTCGGTCAGCCTGGGTCAAGCGCAGATCCAGGCGACGGCCGGCGCCAACGGCGTCTGGCGTGCGACCCTTCCGACCCTGACCGCCGGCGGCCCCTATGTCCTGACGGCCCGGTCGGCCGGCGCGAGCCAGAGCGTCTCCGACATCATGATTGGGGATGTCTGGCTGTGTTCGGGCCAGTCGAACATGGAGTTCGCCGTCCGTCAGGCCACGAACGCAGAGAGCGAGATCGGCGCCGCGAACGACGCCAAGATCCGCCTCTTCCTGGTCGGTCGTTCCAGCCTGCCGGCGCCGTCCGTCGCTCCGCGCGCCGTCGGCCAGTGGCGCGTCACCAGCCCGCAAAGCGTGCGCGACTTCTCGGCCGCTTGCTACTTCATGGGCCGCGACCTGCGTCGTGCCGAAGACGTGCCGGTCGGCCTGATCGCCGCCTCCTGGGGCGGGTCGATCATCGAGGACTGGCTGAGCCGCGACGCCGTCGAAAAGCTGGGCGGGCATCAGGAGGCGTTGAAGGCGTTGGACGCCTACGCCCGTGATCCGGGCCAAGGCGACGCGATCTGGCGTCGTGTGACCCAGGACTGGTGGCGGACCAACGATCCCGGCACGAAACAGGGCTGGCACTTGGCGCGCACGAACGACGCCGACTGGGCGCCGATCCTGGCCGAGGGTTTTTGGGAGTCCACCGTGCCGGGGCTGGCCACCTTCGACGGCATCGTCTGGCTGCGCAAGGAGGTCGAACTGACCGCCGCCCAGGCCCGTCAGGCCGCGACGCTGGAGCTGGGGCCCGTGGACGACGCCGACGTCACCTGGATCAACGGCCAATACATTGGCGGGCAGCAGGGCTGGGATACGCCGCGCACCTACGCCGTACCTGCCGGCACGCTGAAGGCCGGCCGTAACCTGATCGCGGTCGGCGTGCTGGACACGAACGGCGGAGGCGGCGCCTGGGGACCGGCGGCGAACAAGCGCCTGGTGCTCGCAGACGGCACGACCGTCAGCCTGTCGTCGGGCTGGCGTCACCGGGTCGCCGCCCCGCTGGGCGACCTGCCCAATCCCCCGCGCACGCCCTGGATCGGTGGCAGCGGGACGACGACCCTGTACAACGGCATGATCGAACCCCTGGGCGCCTATGGCCTGAAGGGCATGGCCTGGTACCAGGGCGAGTCGAACATCGGCGACTATGTCGGCTACCGTCGTCTGCTGCCCGCCCTGTTCGCCGACTGGCGCGCCCGGTTCGAAAACCCCGAGATGCGGATGCTGGTCGTGCAACTGGCGAACTTCGGCCCGATGGCCAGCCAGCCGACCAACTCCTATTGGGCGGCCCTGCGCGAAAGCCAGCGCACGGTCGTCAACGCCGATCCTAAGGCGGGCCTCGCCGTCGCTATCGACATCGGCGACCGCTACGACATCCATCCCACCAACAAGCTGGAAGTGGGGCGCCGCCTGGCGCTGGAGGCCCGTCGTCTCGAAGGAGAGGCGCAGCCCGTCTCGCCGCAGCCGGTGTCTGTGACCCGCGCCGCCGATGGCGTCCACGTCCGCTACGCCGCCTCGGCTCAGCTGATCGCCTATGGCTCCAACCGCCCCCTCGGGTTCGAGCTGTGCGGGGCCGACAACGCCTGTCGCTTCGTCGACGCCACGCTTTTACAAGACGAAGTGGTGCTGCCGTCCGCCAGCGCGACCGACCTCAAGGTCCGCTTCTGCTGGGCTGACAGTCCAGTCTGCAACCTTTACGGCGCCGCCGGTCTCCCGGCGGTTCCGTTTGAGGCGGAGATCCGCTGATCAGGGATTTTGCGGCAACCGCGCCCGATCGTAGTCGGGCCCGAAGTCGAACAGCAGGGCCGGACCCAGCTCCAGCGTCTGCACGGCCTGGCCCATCTGCAGGATGATACTGCTCTCGCCTGGTGCGACGTCCTTCGGGGCCACGCCCGAGGCGTAGAGCATCGTCCAGCCCTCTCCGACGGCGACGTTCGACGCCTGGGCCAGCGCGACCTTCGGCTCACCCTGCGCCTCCAGCAGAACGACGGGCATGCGGGCCTCGCTCTGGCCTTCGGGCCGTTGGGTCGCCTGCACCCAGACGCCCAGCAGCAGCACGTCTCCGGCCTTGATCGCGCCTGAGTTCGTCATCACCGCCCCGACCGACCAGGGGTCGCCCGCCCGTTTGACATCGCTGGTCAGGGCCTTGCCGCCCGTGACGCCCTGAACATCGTGCGGCGTCGGACTGGGCGTCAGGCCCCAGGTGTTCCAGTTCTGCACGAAGGGCGAGTTGATCAGCTTGTCGGCCATCGTGGACCGTTGCGCCTGTGGGGGCACCGGTGGGGGCGCCGGTGCGGCTGCGGGCTCCGTCTGGGCCATGGCCGGCGCGCCCAGCAGCAGGCCCGCCGCCATCCCGGCCTGGGCGGCCTTGTTCAGCGTCTTCATGGCGTTTCTCCTCCCGTCGTCGCCGTTTTGAAGTTCAGATCAGTCCCGCGCCCCGCAGGCGCACCGCCGGCGCCGTGACCACGGGGCGTTGCGAAGGCAGGTCGATCGTCAGGCCTTGATCCGTCTGGCTGAACGACAGAGGCCCGCCGCCCAGCAGTTCGACCGCCTCGATGCGTCCGGCCCGTAGAGGAAGCGCCTGGATCGCCATCCGCCGATCCTCGGGCCAGTCCAGCGCGAAGGCGTAGAGCGTGTGGCCCTTGGTGGTGAAGCGGATGTCCTGACCCGTCCACGGCCGCGCCGCCCCCTCGCCATGCATCCCGGCGACCACGGCCGTCGGCCCCTCGCCATAGATGCGCCAGGGCCGGGTGTCGAAGATGGCCTCGCCGTTGACCGTCATCCAGGCGGCGATGTCCGTCAGGATCTGGCGCTCGTCGCTGTCGATCGATCCGTCCCCGCGCTGGGGGATGTTCAGCATCAGGTTGCCGTTCTTCGACACCACATCCACCAGCCGCTGCACGACGCTGCTGGCCGGGACGTAAGAGTGGCTCGTGAAGCGGGCGCGGTTGTAGTGCCAGTCGCCGATACAGGTGTCGGTCTGCCACGGTTCAGGCTTCAGACTGTCGGAGAAGCCGCGCTCGACCGTCTCGGTGATCGCCTTGCGCTGCCGGTCGTCCAGCCGCTTGCCGTTCACGACCGGCAGCTCGCCCCGCCAAGCCAGCGAAGCATTGTAGAACTCGGCCGTCGCCTCCAATCCGAACTGCCCCAGCGGCAGGCCGTAGTTGTCGAAATAGACCATGTCCGGCTTGTATTTGGTGATCAGGTCGCGCTGCCGCGCCACCCAGGACCGCACGAAGGCCGGGTTGTTGGCGGGCGGCGTCTCGATCCACTGGCCGTCGCGCGCATCGTGCCAAGCGTTCATCTCGGCGATCGAGCCGATGCCGTCGGGCGGGGCGAAGGTCGGGCCGGTATAGAGCTCCTGTGGGTCCAGCCCATCCCACCATTTGCCGGCGCCGTCCGCCCTGGTCAGGCGCGCCGCGTCGTATCGCACGCCCTTCAGCGGCCCCTCGGCGTCATAGCCGTACGCCGTCTGCCACCAGTGCCAGGCGTGCGCCGCGTGGTTCGACACGGCGAACCGGAGGCCCCGCGCCCTGACGGCCTTCTCCCATGTGCCGACGATGTCGCGCTTGGGCCCCACCCGCATCGTGTTCCAGGCATGATGGCTGCTGTCGAACAGGTCCAGGTTGTCGTGATGGTTGGCCATTGACATGATGTAGCGGGCGCCCGCCGCCTGATAGAGGTCCAGCAGGCCCTCGGGATCCCACTGGTCGCCCTTGAACTGGTCGATCAACTCCATGAAACCGAACCGGCTGGGGTGGCCGTAGGTCGCGACGTGGTGCTCGTAGAAGGGGTTGCCCTGGATATACATCTGCCGGCCGTACCAGTCGCCGGCCTCCGGCACGCACTGCGGCCCCCAGTGCGACCAGATGCCGAACTTGGCGTCCCGGAACCACTCGGGCGTCCTGTAGCCCTCCGCCAGACTGTCCCACGTCGGCTTGAACGGACCGGCCGTCGCGGCGCTCGGCGTCGTCGCGCAGGCGTCCAGCATCGAAGCCGACGCCCCGGCGGCCAGCAGTCCACGTCGCGACAAGGTCATGCCGGTTCTCCATAGACGACGCCGCGCCCGTCGGTGGCGACATAGACTCGGCCGAAGACGCGCGGATCGCCGGCGACGGCCCTGAATCGTCGTCCGTATTCGTGGCGGTCTTCGTTGACGCGCATCCACGTCCGCCCCTTGTCGTCGGAACGGAACACGCCCCGCACCGGCCCCTGCGTGCCAATGGCGAACAGGGCAGGGTAGGTCGAACCGGCGGGCGGCTTGCCGAAGTCCATCATCTCGACGCTCAGCCCCCCATCGACATGGTCAAACCGCTGACCGCCGTCGCGGCTGTTATAAAGCCCGCTGCGCGATACCAACCACAGATCGCCCTCATGATCGGGCGTCGCCTTCAGCGGGAAGGCGGTCTCGCGCCAGGTCGGGCGCTCATCGGCGGTGTTCGCGGGCAGGCCGCGCGACGGCACGGCGGCGAAGCTCTCGGCGCCGTCCACGCTGACGAACCAGGCGCCGGTGCGGAAATCCAGGGCGTAGAACAGCATCGGATCCTTGCGGTCGGCCACCGGCCGCAGCAGAGGCGGCAGGCCCGCCGTGGGCTTCCACGTCCGGCCTCGATCCCGCGACCAGACGACCTGGGGCGTCGCCAGCACGAACGTCGAACCGTCCGCCGACACCGTGATCGGCGCGTCGCGATACAGGTCCATGCGCGGATTGTCGGCGACGACCGCCATCTCGCCCGAAGCCGGCCGGGGGCGACCCAGCGGCTTCCAGGTCAGACCCGCATCGTCCGACCAGGCCAGGGTCGAGCCATCATGCCCCTCCGAGGCGACGCCCTCGTGCGGCGTGCCGCTGCGCACTACGATGTCGGGCGCGGCGCCCGCATAGTCGATCTGATTGGTGTTGGCGAAGACGGGGGTGGTGAACTGGCGCAGGGGCGAGCGGTTCAGGTCGTCATGGGCGAAGCCGGATATGTCGCCGAAGCCGGTCAGCAGTTGCGGTCCCTTCGGCGGACTGACCAGCGTGATGACGGCCGTCTGCTCGATCCCCTCGACCCACGGGGTCCAGTCTGTCGGCTGTTCGCGTTCGGCGGCAGACAGGTTGCGCGTCTCATAGACGGTGGCCCCGGTCGCATAGACCAGACGATCGCCGTCGAACGGGTCCAACGCCAGGGCGGCGATCCACCAGCCGAAGTCCGGTCGCGCGTTGCCCCAGTTCAGATAGGGGGTCGCGCTGACATCGTGGCGGGCCGCCTCTCGCAGACTGATCCAGCTTCGGCCATCGTCAGTGCTGCGCCAGATGGTGTCGCCCGGCCGCCAACGGTTGAGCGTCGAGACCATGACCACGCCCGGACGTTTACGATCCAGTGCGATCCCCATGAAGCCGCCGGACGGCCGGGGCGGGCTGATGTCGGTCCAGGCGCCGGTGTTCGTATCCAGCCGCCAGACCGCGCCGTCCGTCACCCCGTTCGGTCCGATGCCCAGGGTGCAGGTGACATAGAGGACGCCCCGGTCGTCCAACTCCGCCTTGACCGCCGACAGTTCGGCGCGCGGCCCGCCCGCCACGGCCTGCCAGGTCCGTCCGGCGTCGTCGGAGCGATAGAGGGCGTGTTCGTGCGGATCGGCGACGCCGACGAACAGAGTCTTCGAACCCTGACCGCGCCGACCGCTGCGCGGATCGAAGACGACGAAGCTCAGTCCGCCGTGGGTGGTGCGGTCGCTGGGCGTTCCCAGGCCTTTGAGCGGAAACCCGTCCACCTTGCGCCAGCTTGCGCCGCCGTCGGTGGAACGCTGCAGGCCGTCGTGGCGCGATCCGAAATAGAGGATGCGGTTGTCGTTGGGATCAATCGCCAGCCGTTCGCCCAGGCCCCGGCCGTCCTCGTTGCCGCCCATGCGGAAGGGAACTTCGGTTCGCCGCCATGTCTCGCCACGATCGGTCGAGCGCAGCATCGCGCCGGGGTCGCCCCTGTGAACGCCCACTGCTGCATGGACGATTTTGGGATCAACCGGGTCGGCGGCGATGCTCTCGATCCCGAAATCGCCGGACCGGGGACTGGAGTCCATCAGCGGCGACCAGCGACCGTCGGCCGCATCGAACCGATAGGCTCCGCCCATGTCCGACCGCGCATAGGCCAGGCCTCGCTCGATCGGACTGAATACGATGCCGGGAATGAAGCCGCCTGCGCCCACGACGACATTGCGCCATACATAGGGCGCAGGTTCGCTCGCCAGCACCTGACCAGCTGTCGCCATGGCCCCGGCGATAAACGCCATTAAGCCGGCTGTTCGTCGTGTCACGCCTGTCGTCATGCGGCCGTTTCTCCCTCATCGGCGACGTTGCTCCATCGCTCAATGTTAGCGCTAACTTCAGTAGTTGACATCATTGTCATAGGTGCATCAAGTTGCGTCTGTAAAAAGCAAGGCGTCGATCAACGACGTGTCGGGAGCGAACCTCGGGTTAAAACGGATTTCGCCGCTTTCGGCGCGGGGGGCGACGCCTGGATTTTTTCACACCCTGAGCGAACTTCCGGTGCGGCCTGAATGGTCGCGCCGGGTTTTTCGCCACATATTTTCGCCGACAGCCCGACGGACCCGACATGACCCTCCGTATCCCGAACGCGCGCCGCAGCGCTGTTTCCGCCCTCGCACTGGGCGTCGCGCTCGCAACCGCCGCCTGCGCGGCAACGGGAGCGACCCGGACGTCGCCGGTTAAGGCCGTCACGCCCCAGGCCTCCATCGTGACCGACGCGACGCGCGCCCATCCGGCGCTTTGGCCCCGCGCAGCCTCGCCGGCTGCGATGACGGATGCGGCGACGGAAGCCTTTGTCACCGAACTGATGAGCAGGATGACGCTGGAGGAGAAGGTCGGACAGACGATCCAGGCGGACATCGCCTCCATCAAGCCTGAAGACCTGCTGACCTATCCGCTCGGCTCGATCCTGGCGGGCGGCAACTCTTCGCCGGGCGGGGACGAGCGCGCCTCGGCCGACAAGTGGGTGGAACTGGCCCAGGCCTTCCGTGCGGCGGCGGCCCAGCGTCCGGGCGCCAAGGTGCCGCTGATCTACGGCATCGACGCGGTGCACGGTCACAACAACATCGTCGGCGCCACCATCTTTCCGCACAACATCGGCCTGGGCGCCGCGCGCGATCCCGACCTTATCCGCCGCATCGGCGAGGCGACCGCGCTGGAAGTCGCTGTGACCGGCGCAGACTGGACCTTCGGCCCGACCTTGGCCGTACCGCAGGACGACCGTTGGGGCCGGACGTATGAAGGCTATGCCGAGAACCCCGAAGTCGCCAAAAGCTACGCCGGCCCGATGACGCTTGGCCTACAGGGCGCGCTGTCTGCGGATCGTCCATTGGCTGCAGGCCACATCGCCGGCTCGGCCAAACACTTCCTCGCCGACGGCGGCACCACGGGCGGCAAGGACCAGGGCGACTTCGCAGGATCGGAACAGGAGCTGATCCGCACCCATCTGTCCGGCTATCCCCAGGCCATCGACGCCGGGGTGCTGTCGATCATGGCCAGCTTCTCCAGCTGGAACGGCGTCAAACACTCGGGCAACGAGACCATTCTGACCGACGTGCTGCGCGGCCCGCTGGGCTTCGACGGCTTCGTCGTGTCGGACTGGAACGCCCATGGCCAACTGCCGGGCTGTTCGAACGAAAGCTGCGCCCTGGCCTTCAACGCCGGCATCGACATGTTCATGGCGCCCGACAGCTGGAAGCCGCTCTTCGCCTCGACCTTGGCCCAGGTGAAGTCGGGCGAAATCCCGATGGCGCGCCTGGACGAGGCGGTGCGTCGCATCCTGCGCGTGAAGGTCAAGACCGGCCTGTTCAACGACAGCCGCCCGGTCGAGGGGCATCTGAACGAACTGGGCTCGCCCGCCCACCGCGCCCTGGCGCGCGAGGCGGTGCGCAAGTCGCTGGTGCTGCTGAAGAACGAGGGCTCGGTGCTGCCGATCCGCTCGGGGGCGCGGGTGCTGGTCGCCGGTCACGCTGACGACATCGGCCAGGCCTCGGGCGGCTGGACCCTGACATGGCAGGGCACGGGCAACTCGAACGGCGACTTCCCCAACGGCCAGTCGATCTGGGGCGGCATCCGCGAGGCGGTCGCCGCCGGCGGCGGTCAGGCGACGCTCAGCACAGACGGCTCCTTCACCCAGAAGCCCGACGTGGCCATCGTCGTCTTGGGCGAAACCCCCTATGCCGAATTCCAGGGCGATGTGGACACGCTGGACTTCCTGCCGACCGAACCGCTGGAGACGTTGAAGCGCCTGAAGGCGGCGGGCATTCCGACCGTGTCGGTCTTCCTGTCGGGCCGTCCGATGTGGACCAATCCCGAGATCAACCAGTCCGACGCCTTCGTCGCCGCCTGGCTGCCGGGCACGGAAGGCGGCGGGATCGCCGACGTGCTGGTCGGCGATGCGGCGGGTAAACCACGCCACGATTTTAGCGGAACCCTGTCGTTCAGCTGGCCCAAGGACGCCAGGGGCGAGCCGTTGAACGTGGGCCAGCCGGGCTATGACCCGCAGTTCGCCTATGGCTACGGCCTGACCTACGCACGCAACGCCCGCGTCGGCGCCCTGTCCGAAGACAGCGGCGTGGTCGGGTCCGGCAGCAATCTGGATCGCTATTTCGTCGATGGCCGCTTCGTGGCTCCCTGGTCGCTGATGCTGCGCGACGCGGGCGGCGAGTTCCGTCTGGGTGCTGAAAAGAGCGGCGCCAGTCCGCGCGGCGGCGTTTCGGTGCGCTCCACCGACGGCGCCGGCCAGGAATCGGCGCGCGCCCTGACCTTCTCGCAGAATGGGGGGCAGGCCATCATCGCGGCCCAGCCGGTCGATCTGACGCGCCAGTCGAACGGCGAGATGGCCATCGCCTTCCGCTATCGCGTGGACGCGCGCCCCAAGGGGCCCGTCTTCCTGACGCTCGGCGCCGGTTCGGTCGATATCTCCGGCCTGATCGGCGCAGCGCCCGTCGGCGAATGGCGCACGCTGAAGGTGCGTCTGTCGTGCCTGCGTGATCGCGGCGCCGACATCGCCGCCGTCGATCAACCCTGGGGCCTGCGCACCAACGCCGACTTCGCGGTCACGGTCGAGGATATCCGCCTGGCGTCAAACGAGGGCGACGCCATCTGTCCGACGCAGTAGGCTGGCGCTCGCCAAGGGGGAACCGGCCGCATGACCAATGCTGAACTGAGCGTGGCCTTCTTCCTGCAGATGGCGATCATCATCGCCGCCTGCCGCATCGTGGGCTGGCTGGCCAAACGCTATCTCGGCCAGCCGCAGGTGGTGGGCGAGATGATCGCCGGTGTGATCCTAGGCCCGTCGCTGTTCGGCCTGCTGGCCCCCGATCTGCAGGCGGCCCTTTTTCCAAAGGAGTCGCGATCGATCCTGTTCGTCGGCGCCCAGTTGGGCGTCGGCCTCTACATGTTCCTGGTCGGGCTGGGCTTCCGGCGCGACCACTTCCGGGCCAATGCGAAGAGCGCCGCCGCCGTGTCGCTGGCCGGCATGGCCGCGCCCTTCCTGGTCGCCGTCGCCATTGCGCCCTGGCTGGTCGCTGAGGGACTGTTCGGACGGGGCATCCAGACCTGGCAGGCCATGCTGTTCATGGGCGCGGCTATATCGATCACCGCCTTTCCCATGCTGGCGCGCATCATCCATGAGCGGGGGCTGAGCGGCACGCGGCTGGGTTCGCTGTCGCTGGCGGCGGGCGCCATCGACGACGCCGGCGCCTGGTGTGTCCTGGCCGTCGTCCTGGCCAGCTTCGGCGCGGGACCGATGGTGGCTGTGACAGCCATCGCCGGAGGCGGCGCCTTCGCCCTGTTCATGCTGACGCTGGGCCCAAAGATGCTGGCCCCGCTGGGACGGATCGTGGAGCGGGAAGGGCGGCTGAGCCCCACCGTTCTCGGCATCGTGCTGATCCTGTTCATGCTCAGCGCCTGGGCCATGGACGCAGTCGGCATTCACGCCGTCTTCGGCGGCTTCATCCTGGGCGTCGCCATGCCGCGCGGCCTGCTGGGCGAGGAAATCCGGCGTCAGTTGGAGCCGTTCGCCGTGCTGGTGCTGCTGCCGATGTTCTTCACTTTCTCGGGCCTGAACACCCAGCTGACCATGGTCAACAGCCTGGGGCTGCTGGCCGTCACCGTCGTGATCTTGCTGGGATCCATCCTGGCCAAGGGCGGCGCCTGCTGGGCCGCCGCGCGCCTGACGGGTCAGGACAACGCCACCGCCATGGGCATCGGCGCCCTGATGAACGCGCGCGGTCTGATGGAGCTGATCATCATCAACATCGGCCTGCAAAAGGGCGTCATCGGCCCGGCCCTGTTCTCCATCCTGGTGCTGATGGCCATCGTCACCACCCTGATGGCCTCACCCCTGTTCGAGTGGGTTTACGGCAAAAAGGCGAGGGCGCGGGGCGAACTGGGCACGACCGGTGATCACGACGACGCTGCGCCGGTACGCGCCTAAATCCAGATCCACAACTCGAGGGCGACGCCTGTGAAGTATTTACACATCAGAGGTTTGGCGCTGGTCGCAACCCTCGTCGGCGCCTCTATGGATGCGAACGCCCAGACGCCAGAACCAAGGGTGATTTCGATCGATGTCGGCGGTGCGTCCACGCCCCGCGATCGCATGGCCGAGTTCTCGGTCGGCGCCGACTATCCCGGCACGACGATCCGTCCCGAGGCTTTGGCGCAGTTGAAGACGGCCCGCGACAAGCTGGGTTTCCGCTACATCCGCTTCCACGACATCTTCCATGACGACATGGGCGTCTATCGTGAAGTGGACGGGCGCCCGGTCTACGACTGGACGCGGATCGACCATCTGTACGACAGCTTCCTGGCGATGGGGATCAAGCCCTTCATCGAGCTGGGCTTCACGCCCGATGCGATGAAGACCTCGGACCAGACGCTCTTCTATTGGAAGGGCAACACCTCGCACCCGCAGCCGGAGAAATGGACAGGTCTGATCGACGCCTTCGTAAGGCATCTCATCGACCGCTATGGCGCCGAGGAAGTGCGGAGCTGGTATTTCGAGTTCTGGAACGAGCCGAACCTAGCCGGTTTTTGGGAAGGGGCCGAACAGGCCGCCTACTTCGACTACTATGGGCGTACGGTCCGCACCATCAAGGCGATCGATCCCGCCTTGCGCGTCGGCGGGCCTTCCACGGCAGGCGCCGACTGGGTTCCGGCTTTTCTTGCCTATGCCGACCAGCACGATCTGCCGGTCGATTTCGTCACCACCCACACCTATGGCGTCGAAGGCGGCTTTCTGGACGAGAAGGGCGAAGGCGACAACAAGCTGTCGCGCAACCCTGACGCCATCGTCACCGACGTACGCAAGGTGAGGGCTGAGATCGAGGCTTCGACGCGTCCGGGGCTGCCGCTGTTTTTCACGGAATGGAGCACCAGCTACAATCCGCGCGATCCGATCCACGACGACTATTTCGGCGCGTCCTATATCCTGACCAAGCTGCGTCAGAGCGAGGGTCTGGCGCAGGGCATGAGCTATTGGGCCTACAGCGACCTGTTCGAAGAGCCAGGCCCGCAGACCAAACCATTCGATGGCGGCTTCGGACTGATGAATCCCCAGGGCGTGCGCAAGCCGACGTGGTTCGCCTACAAATATCTGAACAGCATGGGCGACCGCGAACTACCGACTGGCGACGACCAGAGCATCGCAGCGCTGAAAGACGACACGGTGCAGGTGCTGGCCTGGCGCTACGAACTGCCGGACCAGCCGATCAGCAACCGACCCTTTTTCCGCCAGGTGCGGGAGCCTGCGACGGCTGCGCCTTTGAGGATCGCATTGAGCGGCCTGCGCCCCGGCGTTCATGTCGCCACGATCCGCCGCGTCGGTTTCAAGTCGAATGACGCATACACCGCCTATCTGGAGATGGGATCGCCGGCGACGCTCAGTGAAGAACAGTTGGAGGCACTGCAAACGCTGACGCTGGACCAACCAGAGACCCTGACGGTCACCGCTCGTGCCGACGGTGAGGCCCAGATGGAGGTGCCTATGCGTGTCTACGACGTGGTCATGGTCGAGATCGCGGCCTCGCAGGGACGCTGAAGCTCAAAGGCGCGGCTGTGACTTCAAATCCCTCCAGCTCAATTCGCTAGCCGCCGTCTTGGCGAATGGGGCGAGCCGGGTGTCGTCCAGCCTATTTCCGCAGAGATAGTCAGCAGATGGGCGTCGTCCGTGGAGCCTGGACCGACGGGCATTGCAAATGGTGGACGTAACTGCGTGAGCGTGCTGCTGTCTCTGACGTGACTGATCAACAGAATCCCCGCCGCAACCACACCATGGGCGATATCGCGCGCCTAGCCGACGTGTCGCCAATGACGGTGTCGCGCGTGGTCAATGGCGATGCGCGGGTGCGCGAGGCGACGCGTGAGCGCGTCGAGGCGATCATTCGAGAGACCGGCTACGTGCCCGATCCCGCGGCGCGAATCCTGGCGCGGGCCGGAGGTGGACGGATCGGCCTGCTCTACGCCAACCCGTCCAGCGCCTATCTGGCCGAACTTCTGTCGGGCGCCCTGGATGGGGCGCGATCGGTAGGTTTGCTGCTGCTGATCGAGCCATCGCGGCCCGGCGCGCCTGATGAAGAGCGCGAAGCGGTTCAGCGGCTGGCGGCCGGCGGAGCACAGGGTGTGATCGTTCCGCCGCCGCTGGGCGAATCGGACGCCACCCTGGACGCTATCGGCAAGAGCGGGATGAAGGCGGTGGTTCTGGCGGCGCCCGCGCTTCGGGACGGTCTGATCTCCCTGCGGGTGGACGACCAGGGTGCGGCCCAGGAGATGATGCGGCATCTGCTGGGGTTGGGCCACCGCGCCGTCGGCTTCGTCGAAGGGCGTCGGGATCAGAGCGCCACTGCGGATCGTCGCCACGGCGCCCAAGTCGCGGTCGATGCGGTGAGGGGCGCGACGATGTGGGCCGAGGCGGGCGACTTCACTTATCGTTCCGGCTTCCAGGCGGGGCAGCGGCTGCTGGGGCGCTCACCCCGGCCGACGGCCATTTTCGCCAGTAACGATGACATGGCCGCAGGCGTTCTGGCGGCCGTTCACGCTGCGGGCCTGTCGACACCGGGCGACATATCGGTGGCCGGGTTCGATGATACCTATTTGGCCGCCAGCGTCTGGCCGACCCTCACCACCATCCGCCAGCCGGTCGCCGAAATGGCCCGATCGGCCGCGGTCATCCTGGGGCGGGGCGGCGAGGCGGACGGTCCAGTCCCCCACCAATTCATCGCCAGAGAAAGCACCGCGCCTCCATACGATTGACATCCATCCCTTGCTCAAAGATGTTAGCGCTAACACGTCCGAGAGCGTGGGGAGGATGAGATTGTTGCTTGCCGATTGCCTGCCGGCGGACTGGCGCAATGCGCGCCTGCTCGGACGGGTCCTTACCGAGGTCGGACCCTCGCCCGTTCTGGTGCGGGGCGGGCGGCTCTATGATCTTTCGAACCACGTCGCCACAACGGCCCAGGCAGTCGCGCGGGACGATCTGGACGCGGCCGGCATGGATATGGGGCCGCTGGACGAACTGACGGTCGCCTCGACGTGGTCGTCGAACGCGGCGGACGTGCGGCTGCTGTCGCCGCTGGACCTGCAATGCATCAAGGCCTCGGGCGTGACCTTTGCGGTCTCGGCCTTGGAACGGGTGATCGAGGAGCGGGCGCGCGGTGACGCCGACGCCGCCAACGCCGTGCGCCAGTCCATCCTCAACCGGATCGGCGGCGACCTGAAGAATCTGCGGCCGGGTTCGGATCAAGCCGAGGCCGTCAAGGCGCAGCTGATCGCCGAGGGCTTGTGGTCGCAATATCTCGAAGTCGCCATCGGCCCCTATGCCGAGATCTTCACCAAGGCGCCGGTGCTGGCCTCGGTCGGCTGGGGCGCCGAGGTCGGGGTGCGGGCGGACTCAGCCTGGAACAACCCGGAGCCGGAGGTGGTCTTCGTCTGCGATCCGTCCGGCCGCCCGGTCGGCGCCAGCCTGGGCAACGACGTCAATCTGCGCGACATCGAGGGCCGGTCGGCCCTGCTGCTGGGCAAGGCCAAGGACAACAACGCCTCGGCCTCAATCGGCCCCTTCATCCGCCTGTTCGACGACGACTTCACGATGGACGACGTGCGCTCAGCGACGGTCCGGCTGGAGGTCGAGGGAACGGACGGCTTCATGATGACGGGCGAAAGCTCGATGAGCCTGATCAGCCGCGATCCCGAGGAACTGGTGCGTCAGACCCTGAGCGCGCATCAGTATCCCGACGGTTTCGCCCTGTATCTCGGGACCATGTTCGCGCCGATCGACGACCGCGATGCGCCGGGCAAGGGCTTCACCCACAAGATGGGCGACCGGGTCCGCGTCTCGTCCGAGAAACTGGGCGTGCTGGAAAACATCGTCGCGACCTGCGACCAGGCCCCGCCCTGGAAGTTCGGGGTGCTGGAGCTGATGCGCAATCTGGGCGGTCGCGGCCTTCTCGGAGTTTCCGCATGAGCGGCGCCATCTATCCGTCGCTAAAGGGCCGTCTGGTCGTCGTCACCGGCGGCGGGTCCGGCATCGGCGCCGGTTTCACCGAGGCCTTTGCGCGTCAGGGCGCCCGTGTCGTCTTCTTCGACATCGCCGAGGCGGACTCGAAGGCGCTGGAGGCATCACTGGCCGAACTGTCGCCCGCCCCGACCTTCCGCCAATGCGACCTAATGGACCTGGCCGCCTTGCAGGCCTGCCTGGCCGAGATCGTCGCCGAACAGGGTCCCATCGATGTCCTGGTCAATAACGCCGCCAACGACGACCGTCATACGCTGGCGGAGGTGACGCCCGACTACTGGGACAACCGGATCAACGTGAATCTGCGTCACCTCTATTTCGCGGCCCAGTCGGTCGCCGCCGGGATGCGCGAGCAGGGCAGGGGGGTCATCATCAACCTGGGCTCGATCAGCTGGCATCTGGGGCTGCCGGATCTGTCGCTTTACGAAACCGCCAAGGCGGGCATTGAGGGCATGACTCGCGCCCTGGCGCGCGAGCTGGGCGGTGACGGCGTGCGTGTCGTCTGCATCGTGCCGGGCAATGTCCAGACCCCGCGTCAGATGAAATGGTACACGCCGGAAGGAGAGGCCGAGATCGTGGCGGCGCAATGCCTGCCGGGCCGGCTTCAGCCCGACGACGTCGCGGCGCTCGGCCTGTTCCTCGCATCCGACGATGCACGTTTGATTACAGGCCACGAGTATTTCGTGGACGCTGGCTGGCGATAGGTTTTCTGAGTTTCACGCCCGCGTCAGACGGGCATTCGGAGGGAATATCGAGATGGCAGGACCGACGGGGGGCACAGGCCCCGACATGGCGGGTGACGACCGCGTCAACATGGCGTTCATCGCCCTGATCGTGGCGGTCGCCACCATCGGCGGCTTCATGTTCGGCTATGATTCCGGCGTCATCAACGGCACCCAGGACGGGCTGGAGGCGGCCTTCAACCTGTCGGCCTTGGGCACCGGTTTCAACGTCGGCGCCATCCTCTTGGGCTGCGCCGTCGGCGCCTTCATCGCGGGACGTTTGGCCGACGCTATCGGCCGTCGTACGGTCATGCAGATCGCCGCCGGCCTGTTCATAATCTCCGCCTTCTGGGCGGGCGCGGCCGACAGTTCCGCCCACTTCATCATCGCCCGCTTCATCGGCGGCCTGGGCGTCGGCGCGGCCTCGGTCCTGTCGCCGGCCTATATCTCCGAAGTGACGCCAGCCTCAATCCGCGGCCGGCTGTCGTCGGTGCAGCAGATCATGATCATCACCGGCCTGACTGGCGCCTTCGTGGCCAATTACGCCCTTGCCAAGACCGCCGGCGGATCGACGGCGGAGTTCTGGCTGGGCTTCCCCGCCTGGCGCTGGATGTTCTGGCTGCAGGTTATCCCCGCCGCCGTCTATCTGATCGCCCTCCTGGTCATCCCGGAAAGCCCGCGCTTCCTGGTGGTCAAGAAGAAGGACGCCCAGGCCGAGGCCGTGCTGTCCAAACTGTTCGGCGCCGGGACGGGCGCGCGCAAGGTCCAGGAAATCCGCGCCTCGCTGGCGGCCGACCACAAGCCCAAGTTCGCCGATCTGCTGGACCCCGCGACGAGGAAGGTGCGCCCGATCGTCTGGGCCGGTTTGATCCTTGCCGTGTTCCAGCAACTCGTCGGTATCAACATCGTCTTCTACTACGGCGCGGTGCTGTGGCAGTCGGTCGGCTTCTCCGAGAACGACGCGCTGCAGATCAACATCCTGTCCGGCGTCCTGTCGATCGCCGCCTGCTTGGCCGCCATCGCTGTCATCGACAAGATCGGTAGAAAGCCTCTGCTTCTGATCGGTTCGGCCGGCATGTTCGTGACCCTGGCTGTCGTCGCCTGGTGCTTCTCCAAGGCCGCCCTGATCGACGGATCGCTGCACCTGGACGACCAGACCGGCCTGATCGCGCTGATCGCGGCCAACGCCTATGTGGTCTTCTTCAACTTCAGCTGGGGGCCGGTCATGTGGGTCATGCTGGGCGAGATGTTCCCGAACCAGATGCGCGGTTCGGCCCTGGCCGTCGCCGGCTTTGCACAGTGGATCGCCAACTTCGCCATCTCGGTCAGCTTCCCGTGGATGGCCGCCACCCTGGGGCTGGTCTTCACCTATGGCTTCTACGCGGTCAGCGCCCTGATCTCCTTCTTCCTGGTCCAGGCTTGGGTGAAGGAAACGCGCGGTCGCGAACTGGAAGACATGACGGGCTGATTTTCGCCCTCCCATACCCATCTCCCCGAAACGGGCGGCGCTCCCCCGCCGCCCGTCAGCCTTATGAAAAGGACGTCCCATGACCGACACGCTTGAACTTTCGCACTGGATCGGCGGCGAGAAGGTCGCGGGAGCCCTGGCGGGCGAGAGCCTGAGCCCGTCGGATACGCGCGACGTCGTGGCCCGCACGCCCAAGGGCGGCGCCGCCGAGGTGGACCAGGCCGTTCAGGCCGCCCGCGCCGCCTTCCCCGGCTGGTCCGACGCCTCGCCGGAAGTCCGCTTCGACGTGCTGGACAAGGCCGGCAGCCTGATCATGGAGCGCGCGGCCGTCATCGGTCGCCTGCTGGCCCGCGAGGAGGGCAAGACCCTGCCCGAGGGCATCGGCGAGACCATGCGCGCCGCCCGCATCCTGAAGTATTTCGCCGGCGAGGCCCTGCGCGTCCACGGCCAGAACCTGGCCTCGACCCGTCCGGGCGTCGAGATCCAGACCTATCGCCAGGCGGTCGGCGTCTTCGGCCTGATCACCCCGTGGAACTTCCCCATCGCCATTCCGGCGTGGAAGATCGCCCCGGCCATCGCCTTCGGCAACACGGTCGTCATCAAGCCCGCCGGCCCGACCCCGGCCACGGCCGAGGCCCTGATCGCGGTTCTGCATGAGGCCGGCCTGCCCAAGGGCGTGGTCAATATGGTGATCGGCGACGGCGACGTGGGCCGCGCCATCGTCGCCCATCCGGGCGTCGACGGCATCAGCTTCACCGGCTCGCAGGCCGTGGGCGCAGGCGTCGCCGAGGGCGCGGTCCGGCGCCAGGCGCGGGTCCAGCTGGAAATGGGCGGCAAGAACCCGCTGATCGTTCTGGACGACGCGGACCTGGACCGGGCGGTCAACATCGCCCTGGACGGCAGCTTCTTCGCCACCGGCCAGCGCTGCACCGCCTCCAGCCGCCTGATCGTTCAGGACGGCATCCACGACCGCTTCGTCGCGGCTCTGGGCGAGAAGGTCGCCGCCCTGCGCGTCGGCAACGCCCTGGATTCCAACACCCAGATGGGTCCGGCCGTGACCGAGGCCCAACGCGAGGTCTCCTACAAATACATCGACATCGCCCGCGAAGCCGGCGGCCGCATCGTCACCGGCGGCGAGCGCCTGACCTTCGATGCGCCCGGCTGGTACGTCCAGCCGACCCTGATCGCCGACACCGCCGCCGACGCCCGCATCAACAACGAAGAGGTCTTCGGCCCCGTCGCCTCGACCATCCGCGTCGCCACCTATGAAGAAGCGCTTGCCGTCGCCAACGGCGTCGAGTTCGGCCTGTCGGCCGGCATCGTCACCCAGTCGCTGAAACACGCCCGCGACTTCCAGAGGAACGCCAGGGCCGGCATGACCATGGTCAACCTGGCCACCGCCGGCGTCGATTATCACGTCCCGTTCGGCGGCTCGAAGAAGTCCTCCTACGGTTCGCGCGAACAGGGCTTCGCGGCGGTGGAGTTCTACACCCAGATCAAGACCTCCTATTCGGCGGGCTGATCGATGAGCGAGCCGGAACTGATCTGGGACGTGCAGGCGGAGCTGGGCGAAGGCCCCGTTTGGGACGCCGCGCGCGGCGCGGTGTGGTTCGTCGACATCAAGGGTCGAAAACTGCATCGCTACACCCCCGCTACGTCTGAAAAGCGCTCGTGGGATACCCCCGATCAGACCGGCTTCGCTTTGCCTGCCGAGGACGGTTCGCTGATCTGCGGCGTGCGCGGCGGCCTCTATCGTTTCGACCCGGAGGAGGGCGACTTCTCGCGCTTTCAGCCGATCGAGGAAGACCGGCCGCAGAACCGGCTCAACGACGGTTTCGTCGCGCCTGACGGCTCGCTGTGGTTCGGCTCGATGGACGATAGCGAGGAGGTCGAGACCGGCGCCCTCTATCGCTGGTTCCGGGGCGAGCTGACGCGGCACGACGACGGCTATGGCGTCACCAACGGCCCCTGCCTCAGCCCCGACGGCCGCACCCTCTATCACCACGATACGCTGAAGAAGACGGTCCTGGCCTTCGATCATGCGGACGGCGTGATCTCCAACCGCCGCGTCTTCGCCGTGACCGAGGACGGCTATGCCGACGGCCCCAGCATGGATGCGGCAGGCGTGCTGCACGTCGGCCTGTTCAACGGCTGGGGCGTGGCCCGCTACGCCCCCGACGGCACGCGGATCGGCAAGATCGAGACGCCGGTCCAGACCGTGACCAAGGCGGCCTTCGGCGGCCCGGACCTGCGCGACCTCTATATGACCACGGCCTGGCTGGGGAACGCCGACAAGCGGGCGGACCAGCCGACTTTGGGCGGCCTCTATCGCGTGCGCGTCGAGACGCCGGGCTTGCCCCAGAACCGGATCCGCCTGTGATCGCCCTGACGGCCGGCGACTGGCACGCCAGCCTGGCGCCGGAGCTGGGCGGGGCGGTGCTGAGCCTGGACTGGCGCGGCCAGCCGGTGTTTCGGCCTACGCCCGATGGCGCGACCGACATTCTGGAGACGGCCTGTTTCCCGCTGGTCCCCTACGCCAATCGGATCGCGGACGGGCGATTCGTTTTCGAGGGGCGTGAGGTCCGCTTGCAGACACTGGAACGGTTCGCCCCCCACGCCCTGCACGGCGACGGCTGGCTCTTGCCCTGGACTGTCGAAAGCCAGACGACCAGCCGGGTCGAGATGACGCTGGAATGGTTCCCCAAGGCCGACGCTGATGCACAGTGTTGGCCTTGGCCGTGGCGCGCTAGCCAGACTGTCGAATTAAGCGACCAGGGCCTGACGATCACCTTGTCCGTGACCAACTTCGGCGATGCGGTCATGCCTGCCGGGCTCGGCCTGCACCCCTATTTCCACCGCTACGCGGACAGCCGACTGGCTCTGTCCGCCGAGAGCGTCTGGATCACCGATGCGCGCGAGATTCCCGAACGCCTGGCACCGCCCACCGAGATTGTGGACTGGTCGAAGGGCCTGGCCCTCGCCGACGCTCCCTTTGTCGATTGCGCCTATGCCGGCTGGACGGGCGAGGCGGTCATCGACGGCGGCGGTCGCCGGGTGACGCTGAGCGCCGACGCACCTGCATGCTTGACCCAGGTCTATGCGCCGGTGGGCGTCGATTTCTTCTGCGTCGAACCCGTCACCCACCGCCCCGACGCTCACAATGCGCAGGCCGGCGAGGATCAAGGTCTGAAGCGCCTGCCGAAGGGGCAAACCCTTTCGGTGGCTATGAGGATCAGCGCGATCAGTTCTTGATCAGACAACAGAGGCTGCAGGCTCAAGCGAATCCGCAGCAGGACTGATGCCGCTTCTGCTTCGCTACAGCCATCGCCGGCTTCGCGGTTCAACTGGCGAACGACACCGAAGGCGACAGCGGGAACCGTACGCTTTCTACACCTGCTCAAGCCAAGTCAGCTTGTCAGCGGAGGGACGAGACGTTGACGAGGCCTGCCGCGAACGATGCGGAACAGACTGTGAGCGATTTCGTAGCGCGGTCCCTCCCGATTGTGTCGCACAGGCCCTGCTTGTTCGGCTTCTCAGGCCCTTGCCGGAACGGTGAAACATCCTTCGAAGGCCCCGTCCTACTCGATGCGGATGTGGCGGAACTGGTAGACGCACTGGATTTAGGTTTCTGCTCATCCAGCTCCCTCCGCCTTGTTTTCACTGATGATTTCCGAAATCTCCGCTTCGGTGGGGGGCTACGGCCGCCAGCACGTCGGCATCTGAGACGTGGGCATAGCGAGCTGTCGAGGTGATGCTCTCGTGCCCGAGAAGTTGAGGATCTTGAGCAGCCTTCTGATCTGACGATCGGACACACCGGCCATCTCGCCAAGGGTGGCTTGGCTGGGCCAGGTATCGCCGGTTTCGCGGTTCAGGTGGCGCGCGATGCCGAACGCGACCGCGAAAACTGTGGCGCTCAGCTCACCATCGTCCTGCACCTGCTCCAGCCACGCGAGCTTGTCGGCGGTGAAACGGTCAGACATGAGCAAGTCGCACCGTGAACGCTTGCGGAACAGAGTGTGGGGGATTTTGTGAAGCGGTCCCTCCGGATTGTGTCGCACAGACCCTGTTTGTTCCGGTTCGTTGGCTCTTGCCGGAACGATGAAACGCCCCTAGAAGGCCCGTCCTACCTCGATGCGGATGTGGCGGAACTGGTAGACGCACTGGATTTAGGTTCCAGCGCCGAGAGGCGTGGAGGTTCGAGTCCTCTTATCCGCACCAATACAAAAAAGGCCCCGGATCGCTCCGGGGCCTTTCTTTATTCCTGGCCTATCGCCCTTGCGGGCTATTTGAGGCCGATGGATGGGCCTGCCGCGATTGGTGCGACAGGCCCCGCATTTCGTCTTAGCGGATCGGCGGCACAGGCGGCGGCGGAACGTCACCATCCGTTTCGTGAACCTCGACCAAGCCGCGACCCAGGTGGCTCTTGCGGTAGCCGTAGGCGAAGTAGATCAGCAGGCCGATGCCGCCCCAGATCGGCAGCACCATCTTGGCGTCGTGCGGCAGGTTCCAGAACAGGAAAGCGCAACCGAACGCCGACAGGGGCGCGAACACCCAGATCAGCGGCGTACGGAACGGACGGCGACGGTTCGGATCCTTGACCCGCAGCACGAGCACCGCGATCGACACCATGAAGAAGGCGAACAGAGTGCCCGAGTTCGAAATGTCGGCCAGCTGACCGACCGGGAACAGGGCGCCGGCGATGGCGACCGCGATGCCGGTGGCGGCGGTCACGATGTAAGGCGTCTTCCACTTGGGGTGGATTTTGGTCAGCCCTTCCGGCAGCAGACCGTCGCGCGCCATTACGAAGAAGATGCGGGTCTGACCAAAGATCATCATCAGGATGACCGACGGCAGGGCCAGCAGGGCGGCGGTGCCCAAGGCGTTGCCGATCTGGGGGTGACCGACGACGCGCAGAACGTGGGCCAGCGCCTCGTTGGAGCAGACCAGCATTTCGGCGTTGGCGGGCAATGCGCAGGCGGCGACGAAGGCGGGCGAGCCCGGCTGGACCGCTTCACCGGCGGCGCCCAGAACCGGCTGAGCCCCGATCGCGCCGGCGGCGCCGAGCGCGACCAGCAGATAGAAGATCGTGCAGATGGCCAGCGAGCCGATCAGGCCTATCGGCACGTTGCGCTGCGGATTCTTGGTTTCCTCGGCCGCCGTCGAAACGGCGTCGAACCCGACATAGGCGAAGAAGATCGAGGCCGCAGCGCCGACGATGCCCATGCCCGAATATTGGCCGAACAGGCCATTGGGGGCGAACGGCGACAGGTTGGCCGACTGAATGACGGGCAGGGTGATGACGATGAAGACCGTCAGGGCGACGACCTTGATCGCGACCAGGATTGCGTTGACCCGGGCCGATTCCGTAGTGCCGACCATCAGCAGAGCTGTCACCAGCAGGGCCACGACGATGGCGGGGATGTTGACGATCCCGGCGCTGAAATCAGGCGTGGGGATAAAGCCGTTCATCGACCAGGTCGGCCCGGCGGACAGGAGGTCGGGGAAATCGAACTTGAACCCGTTCTCTATCAGCCCAAGCACATAACCCGACCAACCGACCGACACGGCCGAGGCCGCCACGGCGTATTCCAGGATCAGCGCCCAACCGACCGTCCACGCCAGCAGTTCGCCCATCACGGCGTAGGTGTAGGTATAGGCCGAGCCCGAAACCGGGGCCATCGACGCCAGTTCGGAGTAGCAGAGCGCTGCAACCGCGCAGACGGCGCCGGCGATGACGAAGCTGATCATCATGCCCGGTCCGGCCTTTTGGGCGGCCGAAGCGGTCAGGACGAAGATTCCGGTGCCGATGATGGCCCCGATCCCCAGAAGCGTCAGTTGAATAGGACCAAGCGACCGGTGAAGCGACTTCTTCTCGGCCGTGGCAAGGATCGCGTCGAGCGACTTAACGCGCCACATAAAATACCCCCACGTTTTGATGCAGCCCCTCGGCTGCTTGGGGCGGACGCTAGCGACGGATGAGGCGGCGCGCAACGCGCATGACGGGGTGGTTAAAGCGCGACGACGCTTTCGTGATCACACGTCGGTAGGCTAGAGGCGACGCATGCTGCCCATCCACGCCGTTCTTGAACCGCTGAAAGCCGCCCTGGGCGCGGGCAATACGGCCGTTCTGGCGGCGCCGCCGGGTGCGGGCAAAACGACGGTCGTGCCGCTGACCCTGCTGGATCAGCCCTGGCTGGAGGGCAAGGTGCTGGTGCTGGAGCCGCGACGCCTGGCCGCACGGGCGGCGGCCGACCGGATGGCTGCGACCTTGGGTGAACAGCCGGGCGGGACGGTGGGCTATCGCACCCGACTGCAGAGCAGAATCGGGCCGAACTCACGCATCGAGGTCATCACCGAGGGCGTCTTCACGCGCATGATTCTGGACGATCCGGGTCTGGAGGGCGTGGGCGCGGTGTTGTTCGACGAGTTCCACGAACGCAGCCTGGACGCCGATCTCGGGCTGGCGCTGGCGAGAGACACGCAAAAACTGCTGCGTGAGGATCTGCGGCTGCTGGTCATGTCGGCGACGCTGGACGTGGTCGGGGTCTCGCGCCTGCTCGACGGCGCGCCAGTGATCGAGGCCGAAGGACGGGCCTGGCCGGTCGAGACCCGGTATCTGGGCCGCAATCCGTCCGAACGGTTCGAAGAGGCTGTTGCGCGGGCCTGTCTAACGGCCCTGGGCGAGGAGACGGGGTCGGTGCTGGTCTTCCTGCCAGGGCAGGGTGAAATCCATCGGGTCGCTCGGCTTGTGAACGAGCGGCTGCGGCTACTGAACATCGATGTCGTGCCCCTGTACGGCGGACTGGACCGGGCCGAACAGGACCGGGCTATCGAACCGGCGGCTGTGGGGCGGCGCAAGCTGGTGCTGGCGACCTCGGTCGCGGAAACCAGTCTGACCATCGAAGGCGTGCGGGTCGTGATAGACGGCGGCCTGTCGCGCGTGCCGCGATTTGAACCCTCCAGCGGCCTGACCCAGCTGGCGACGGTCAAGGTCAGCCGATCCTCCGCGGAACAGAGGTGCGGCCGGGCCGGGCGCACCGAGCCGGGCGTTTGCTACCGCCTGTGGGACGAGGAACAGACGCGCGGGCTAGTCCCGCATCAGCGGCCGGAAATCCAGGAGGCGGACCTGACCGGACTGGCCCTGGACCTGGCCCGGTGGGGCGCACGCTCGTCGGAGGGGCTGGCCCTGCTCGACCCGCCGCCGGCCGGAGCCATGGCTGAGGCGCGCAAGGTGCTGACACGGTTGGGTGCGCTGGATGCCGATGGCAGACTATCGAAACACGGGCTGCGCCTGACGAAGATCCCGCTGTCGCCGCGGCTGGCGCATATGGTGGCCGTGGCGTCCGACGCCGGCGATGCGATGATGGGCGCACGGATCGCGGCGGTGTTGAGCGAGCCGGGTCTTGGCGGATCGAGCGTCGATCTGGCGGATCGCCTGATCGGGCTGGAGCGCGATCGGACGCAGAGAGCGCGCGATTCGATCAAGCTGGCGGAGCGCTGGGCGCGCGCGGCGGGCGGCGGATCGGGACGGACGATCGATCCTGGACTGCTGCTGGCCGAGGCCTTTCCCGAGCGGATCGCAAAGGCGCGGGGCAAGGCGGGTGAATACCTTCTCGCCAGCGGGAGAGGGGCCGTGCTGGAGGCGACCGACCATTTGGCGCGTGAGCCTTGGTTGGCGATCGCCGATCTTGGCGGCGGCGATACGCGCGACCGGGTGCGACTGGCGGCGGCGCTGGAGGCGGACCGGATCGACAGAGATTTGGCGCGCCTGATCTCGACGGACGACCGGCTGGCGCGCGAACCGTCTGGGCGATCGGTGATCCGGCGCTCGCGGCGCATTGGGGCCATCGTGCTGGACGAAAAGGTCGTCGGCGCGCCGGATGCGAAGACCCTTATCGCCGCCCTTCGGGCCGAGATCGAGGCGGATGGGTTGGGCGCGCTGAAATGGGGCGAGCAGGCCTCGGGTTTACGCGCACGGCTGGCCTTCCTGCACGCGCGCGACCCGGCTTGGCCTGATGTGTCGGATAACGCCCTGCTGGCGGCGCGTGAGGACTGGCTGTGGCCCCTGCTGGAAGGGGCGAAATCGCTGGATGGGATCGCTGACGGTCGTCTGGCCGAGGCCTTGCGCGGGCTGATCCCTTGGGACCTGCAGCGGCGGCTGGACGATCTGGCGCCCCCGCGTCTGGTCACGCCGCTGGGCTCGGCGGCCATCGACTATGCCGCCGAGGGCGGGCCGCGCGTGGATATTCGGGTGCAGGAACTGTTCGGCGTGACGACGCATCCGACCGTCGGCGGCGTGCCGTTGACCCTCGCCCTGTTGTCGCCGGCGCGAAGGCCGGTGCAAGTCACCAAAGACTTGCCACGCTTCTGGTCGGGCTCGTGGGCGGCGGTGCGTGCGGAGATGCGCGGCCGCTATCCCCGTCATCCGTGGCCAGAAAACCCAGCCGAGGCGCAAGCGACGAACCGGGTCAAGCCGCGCGGTACCTGATCGCCTTGACGCGGCGGGAGGGAAACGGGCATCGCTGGGACAACCGGGAGAAGAAGATGTCCGACGTCCTGCCGAAGAACTCCACCGGCCGCGTGCTGTTCGCCAGCCTGATCGGCACGACGATCGAGTTCTTCGACTTCTATATCTACGCCACGGCGGCCGTTTTGGTGTTCCCGACGCTGTTCTTCCCGGGCGAGGATCCGGGGACGGCGCTTCTGTCGTCATTCGCGACCTTCTCCATCGCCTTCTTCGCGCGGCCCATCGGCGCCTTGGCCTTTGGGCATTTTGGGGACCGGGTGGGGCGCAAGGCGACGCTGGTCGCGGCGCTGATGACGATGGGCCTGTCGACCGTGGCGATCGGCCTGTTGCCGACCCACCAGCAGGTCGGCCTGCTGGCACCTCTGCTGCTGGCCCTGTGCCGGTTCGGCCAAGGCTTGGGTCTGGGCGGCGAGTGGGGCGGGGCGGTTTTGCTGGCGACAGAGAATGCGCCGCCCGGCAAGAAGGCCTGGTTCGGCATGTTCCCCCAACTGGGCGCGCCCATCGGCTTCATCCTCTCCACCACATCCTTCATCGTCCTGACGTCGACGATGAGCGAGACCGCGTTCGAGGGCTGGGGTTGGCGCATTCCGTTCCTGGCGAGCGCCGTGCTGGTGTTCGTCGGCCTGTGGGTGCGGCTGAAGATCACCGAGACGCCCGAGTTTCAGAAGGCGGTGGATCGCGACGAACGGGTCAAGGCGCCGGCCGTCACCCTGTTCGCCCATCACAAGGCGGCGCTGGTTCTGGGGACGTTCAGCGGGGTGACGACCTTCACCCTGTTCTATCTGATGACCGTCTTCGCACTCGGCTGGGCGACGACGGGAATGGGGCTGGCGCGGGCTGACGTCCTGCCCATCCAGTTGATCGGCGTGCTGTTCTTCGCCGCCTTCATACCGGTGACAGCCTTGCTGGCGGATCGATACGGGCAGGTCAGGGTGCTGATCGCCTCTTCGGTCGGGATCGGCCTGTTCGGCTTTCTGTTCGCACCGCTGTTCGGGGGCGGTCTCAGCGGCCTGCTGATCTTCTTTGCGCTGGGGTTCGCCCTGATGGGCTGCACCTATGGCCCCATCGGCGCGGCCATGGCGCGGCCGTTCCCGACAGCGGTGCGCTACACCGGCGCGTCGATGGCCTTCAATCTGGCGGGCATCCTGGGCGCATCGCTTGCGCCCTACATCGCGCTGAAGCTGGCAGAGCGGTTCGGGCCGGGAGCCGTCGGCGGCTATCTGGCGATTTCGGCCCTGGTCACCATCGCGGCCCTGTGGGGCATGGGCCGAGTGGCGCCGGAGGAGCAGCGCTAGGCTTCGTCCGTCGCGGCATAGACCATGATGCCGGTGGCGATGGCCAAGTTCAGGCTGTCGGCGCGGCCGCGCATTGGAATCTTGACGTTGACGTCGCAGGCGGCGGCCAGGTCGTCAGTCAGTCCTGCCTGCTCATTGCCCATCAGGATAAGCGACGGCCGTTGCATGACGGCTGAGCGGTGACTGACCTTGGCGTCCAGTCGGGTTCCGACGACGCTGCCGGGCCAGGTCTTGCGCCAGGTCAGGAAAGCCTCGGGCGTCGTCTTGGTGATCGAGACGGCGAAGACCGAGCCCATGGTCGCGCGCACGGCCTCGACCGAATAGGGATCGACGCAATCGCCGATCAGGATGACGCCGCCGCAGCCCGCCGCGTCGGCCGTGCGGATGATGGTGCCCAGATTGCCGGGATCGCGCACCTGCTCCAGCGCCACCCAGCAGGGGGCCGAGGCGGGGTTCAGGCTGTCGAGAGGCGCATAGGCCTGCTCGAACACGCCCAAGACCGTCTGCGGATTGTCGCGGCGGCTGATCTTTTCGAGGATGGCGTGGGTGACGACGATGATGTCGCCGCCGGCTTTAAGTGTGGCCGCCTTGGCGCGGTCCAGCAACGGATGAGGCCGGGCGTTCTCGCCGACCAGCAGCATCCGGGGCGCGCGCCCCTGGTCAAGCGCCTCGCCGATGAACTTCAAACCCTCAGCCAGGAAGGTGCCGGTCAGGTCGCGTTCCTTGCGCATATGCAGGGCGCGGACGCCCTTGACCGTGTCGTTGGTCAGGGAGGTGATGACGCGATATTCGTCTCGGGCGCTCATCGGCTCCACCGCGCGAAGAAGGACAGGCCGATGGCGCGGGCGTCCGGGCCGTCTTCGGACAGGGCCAGTTCGCCCCAGTCGATCCGGCCGCCGCGATCCTGGGTCGCCTCGACCATCAAATGCGCCAGGGACAGGCCGGAAACGCGGGCCGCATAGGCGTTCAGCAATAGGAAATCGGCATCGTCCGCAAGCAGAGCCGCGCAGTCCTTGAGCAGACCAGGCATGTCCTCGAATAGGCGCCAGATTTCGCCCGTAGGGCCGCGCCCGTATTTGGGCGGATCCAGAATGACGCCATCGTATTTAGAGCCGCGACGGACCTCGCGGGCGACATATTTGCGGGCGTCCTCGACAATCCACCGGATCGGATGCTGGCCCAGGCCCGATTGTTCGGCGTTCTCGCGCGCGTAGGCGACCGACTTCTTGGAGGCGTCGACATGGGTGACCTCTGCGCCTGCGGCGGCCGCGGCCAGACTGGCGACGCCGGTATAGCCGAACAGGTTCAGGATCTTCGGCGCGCGGCCGGCTGAACGTGTAAAGTCACGCACCCGTCCGTCCAGCCATTCCCAGTTGGCCGCCTGTTCAGGGAAGAAGGCGAGGTGGCGGAAGGGGGTGAAGCGGCCGGTGAACTTCACATCGCGCCATTTCAACGGGAAGGCGTCGATGGGGCCGTGCTTGTCGAACCGCCAGCGACCGCTGTCTTCCTCTTCCTGCTGCGGATCGAACGTCGCTGTCGCGCTTTCGAAGGCTTTCGGATCGCGGGGCGACCAGAAACACTGCGGCTCGGGCCGAACGACGGTGTAGCGGCCGTACCGCTCCAGCTTCCTGCCGTCGCCGCTGTCCAGCAGGGCATAGTCGGACCAGCCGAATGTCACGAGCGTTTCGGGAGTTTTGGAAAGGACGGGCGCCATCGTCGGGCTGATAGGCGCTCAGGCCGCCTCGCGTCCAGCGTCCAGCGCCACGACCGTCAATTCCGGCATCTGATCGTCGCGATCGTGCGGGGTCTTGTCCCAGACGTGCGGTTCGACCGCCAGCCGCCAGGCTGCATGGACAAAGGCGAGGCTGAGCAGCGCCCAGTATGCCGGCGCAGCCAGCACATCGCCCAGCCGATAATCGAGCCCGGCGCGTCGTGCTCCGACCGCGCAGCTCATCCAGGCGGCGATGACGCCCACGGCCAGCACGCCTAGCGAGCCTCCGGGCAAAGGCGGCAAGACGCCGGACAGAGCCCAGACGGCGATAGCCAGAACCAGCCAGGCCAGCGTCGGCGCATGGGCGGCCGCCGAAAGGATCGCCGCGCCCAAGGTCATGACCAGCGACAAGATTCCGCGCCGGCCCAAGGCGTTGGGACGCCGCGTATGCACGCCCCAGGTCTGCATATAACCCTTCAGCCACCGGGTGCGCTGGGGCAGCCACCGGTCCATCGCGCCCGGCGGCGTCTCCCACGTCGGACTGTCGATGACGCCGAGCTTCCAGCCCATCGACCACAGGCGAAAGCCCAGGTCGGCGTCCTCGGTGACATTGTGCGCATCCCAGCCGCCTGCGCCACGCAGCGCCGTCATGCGGATATGATTGCTGGTGCCGCCAAGCGGAAAGGGCAGGCCCAGCCGCGCCATGCCCGGCAGAGTCACTTCGAACAGGGCCGCATATTCAAAGGCGAACTGCCGATCCAGAAACCAGGAGCCAGGCTTGCCGGATCCACGGATGCGAAGTGGCGCCTGAAGACAACCCAGGCGGGGCTGGGCGACGAAACGCGCCGCCGCCTGGCGGAGCTGTTGCGGATGCGGTCGGTCCTCTGCGTCATAGATGGTGACCAGATCGCCCCGCGCGTGACCCAAGGCGTAGTTCAAAGCACGCGGCTTGGTCTGGGGGCTGCCAGGAGGGGCGATCAGGATTTTCAGCCACGGCGGTTTGGACGTCGCCTGGGCTGCGGCCAGGGTGGCCTCATCATGCGCCTCCAGCACGATGAAGGCCTCCAGCTTGTGCGCCGGATAGTCGATCCGGCTGAGGTTAGCGATCAACTGCGGCGCCACGGCAGCTTCGTCATAAAGCGCCGCCAGAATGGTGTAGCGCGGCCATTCGATCGGACGAGCAGCGGGCGAAGGGCGTCGCAGGCTGGCTATGCCGATGACGGCCTTCCACAGCGCGCACACGACGAACGCGGCTTGGAACAACACCAGGGCGACGGTGAGAGCGGTTTGGGGCCAGCGGATTAGCGCCACGGCGGATGTCAGCGTAAGCAGGATCAAGGTCGTGACCTGGAAACCGCTCGGCGTACGTCGTGAGGCGCCGTTTCGGCGGGGCCTAATCCTTGGATGCGCCCAATCCTTCACCGCATCCGCCCCCAAAGCGCCACCACCCCTAATCGGTATTTGAAACAACCTTGTCCTGCAAGTCGGTTGGCGTCCGGGACGGATTGTCGCTATTCAGGGCGCCTCACCCGGAGCAGCGGCTTGTCTGAACTTTCGAACGCCTCGCGCACGACCCGAAAGCCCAAGGGCGAAGGCCACTCGCGGAGGGGCGAAATCCTGGCGGCGGCCGAGCGCATCTTCGTCGAGCACGGCTATGAAGGCGCGACGATTCGCAAGATCGCGGACGAGGTCGGGCTGTCGTCGACGGCGCTCTACATGCATTTCCCGGACAAGGGCGCGATCCTGCAGGAAATCTGCCGTAACGCCTTTGCGCGGCTGATCGCATCAAACGCCGCCGTCGCAGATGAGGCCGCGCCGCCAGAGCAGCGGCTGCGGCGGATGATCGAGGGCTATATCGACTTCGGTTTCGCCCATCCCAACGCCTATCGCCTGATCTATCTGACGCGACCTGTCGAGGCGCGAGAGGGCGCCCAGGACGCGGCGCGCGAGCTCGGCTCCAGCCTGTTCACGGCATTGGAAGCGACCGTCGGCGACGCCGTGACGGCCGGACGCATGAAAGGCGATCCCGCCACGATCGGCCAGGCGATCTGGGCTGCGGCGCACGGCATCGTGTCGCTCATGATCACAAAGCCCTACTTCCCGTGGTCCGATCGGCAGGCGCTGGTTCGCACGACTTTGGACGCCCTATTCGCCGGTCTGATCGAAGGATGAAGCGAATCTGCGTCGCCTTGGCGGCTCTGGCGTTCAGCAGCAGCGTGGCTGAGGCGCGGCCCTTACGGATCATGGCGCTGGATCAATGCGCGGATCAATATGTGCTGGCCTTGGCGCCGGACGCGGACCTCGCGCTGTCGCCCCGTGCCGACGATCCGGACGCCTGGCTGCGTCAGCAGGCGGTCGGTCACAAGCGATTGCGTCCGACTCTTGAGGCCGCCGTGGGTTTTCAGCCTGACGTCGTGGTGCGCTACTGGGGCGGCGAGCCGCGCCTGCTGTCCGCGCTGACGCAGCGAGGCGTCAAGGTGGTCACAATCGATGATGCGATTGATCTGGAGGGCGTACGACGGAATATCCGGACTGTGGCGCGGGATCTGGGACAGGCTGAGCGCGGACAAGCGTTAGAGCGACAGATGGACGGGAAGTTGGCCAAAGCGACGCCGGCGGAGCGCGTGGGTGAGGCGCCGGGGGCCGTGTATCTGACATCGGGGGGCTTCACCGCGGGCCCAGGCACGCTGATGGATGCGATGATGCGGGCGGCCGGATTTAGAAATCTGTCGGCCGCGCCCGGTTTTGGCGCGCTCAGTGTCGAGCGAATCGCGATGAATCCGCCGGTGCGATTTGTGCTCGGCTTCTTCGATCAGCTGCGCGCCGACCTGCGCGGACCGGGGCGGCATCCGGTTGTCGCGCGAGCGGCCGAGGGCCGGACGGCTGCGCGCCTGCCTGCCGCGACCTTGACCTGCCCCGCGTGGTTCGCCGCCGACGCGGTTGAGATGATGGCCAAGGGGCGGCCGTGAACAGAACGGTTCGGCTATGCCTGGTTCTGATCGGCTTGATCGTCGCGGGGCTGGCCCTGGCGGTGCTGGCCGGCGAGACGGCGTTCAGCGGCGATCAGTATGCGGCTGCCTTCAGCGATCCGACATCCGGTCCGGCCGAGGTGCTGTGGCGGGTGCGAGCGCCGCGCGCGGTGTGCGCCCTGATCGTCGGCGCGGCCTTGGGATTGGCAGGGGCGGTTATGCAGGGGCTGTTGCGTAATCCGCTGGCCGATCCCGGCGTGCTGGGCGTGTCGGCGACGGCGGCCCTGGGCGCCGCGCTGGCCATCGTGCTTGGCGCTGCGGCCGTTCCAGGACTGGTCGAGGTGTCTGTCCTGGCGGGCGCGGCCCTGGCGGGCGGACTGTTGATCGTGGCGTCCAGGGTCATGCGGGCCCCCGAGGCCCTGATCCTGTTCGGGGTGGCGCTGTCCAGTTTCGCAGGCGCGGCGACGGCCTTGATCTTCAACCTGTCGCCATCGCCCATCGCCTCGGCCGAGGTCATGTCTTGGCTGCTGGGATCTGTGCAGAACCGAAGCTGGGTCGATGTGGCCTGGGTGACGCCGGCCGTCATCGTCGCGGGGGGCTTTGCTGCCTTGTCGGGCGCCGGTCTGCGGATGCTGACCCTGGGCGACGAGAGTGCGGCGGCGTCGGGCTTGAATATGGGACGGTTGCGGGCCTTCGCCCTGATCGCGGCGGCCTTGGCCACAGGGGCGGCGGTGGCGGTGGCGGGCGTCATCGGGTTCGTGGGTCTGGCCGCACCACATCTGGTGCGCGAGGCGGTGCGCGGCAATTCGAAACGGATTTTGGCGCCCTCGGCGCTGGCCGGGGGACTGATGCTGATCGTGGCGGACCTGTTGGCGCGACTGACGCCGACGGACCAGGAGCTGAAGCTGGGCGTGTTCACCGCCCTGATCGGCGCGCCCCTGTTCGCCCTGATCGCGTGGCGAGCGGCGCGGGAGTGGCGGCTGTGAGCCTGTTGTCGCTGGAGAAGGTTCAAGCACGCCTAGGCAAGGCCGTCGTGCTAAATGGGGTGAGCCTGTCGGTCGCGGCGGGCGAGGTCGTGGCCCTGTGCGGGCCGAACGGCGCGGGCAAGAGCAGCGCCATCCGCGCGGCTGCGGGCCTCTTGGCCACGACCGGCGGACAAATCAGGTTGGGCAACGCGGACATCGTCGATCTGTCCCATCGCCAGCGGGCGGAACGCGTCGCCTATCTGCCGCAGGAACGGCGCATCGCATGGAATCTGCCGGCGGCAGAGGTGGCAGCCCTCGGCGCGCCGTTTCTGTCGGGCGCGGATGCGCTGGCGCGAGCGCGAGCCGCTCTGGAAGAAGTCGGAGCTGGTCATCTGGCGGACCGCGGCGTTGCAGAGATGTCAGGCGGCGAGCGTGCCCGGGTTCTGCTGGCCCGCGCCCTTGTCGTCGATGCGCCGCTGCTGCTGGCCGACGAGCCGATCGCGGGGCTGGACCCGGATGCGCAGCGTCTGGTGCTAGAGCGCCTGAGGGCGCGCGCTGACGATGGGGCAGGGGTGCTGGTCAGCCTTCACGACCTGACCCTGGCTGCAGCCGTGGCGGATCGCATCGTCGTGCTTGGTCAGGGCCGGGTCGTCGCCGACGCGCCACCGATCCAGGCCCTGTCGCCCGCCGTCCTGCGCGAGGTCTTCGGACTGAACGGCGCGTGGATCGAGGGGCCGAACGGGCCGCTGCTGGCGGCCCGCCGGGCTCAATAGGCGATATAGGGCCGCGCGCCCGCCGCCGATCCGCGCGAGATGTCGGCCGAGGGCGTCAGCGGGGCCGTGCCGCCGTTCAGGCGGGCCTTGTATACCGCCATGTTTTCCATCACCCGCATCATATAGTTGCGCGTCTCGGTGAAGGGCGCGCACTCGATGAAGTCGATGGTCTTGATCGCATCGCCGCGCGGGTCGCCGCAACGGGCGATCCACTGGCTGGGGCGTGCCGGTCCGGCGTTGTAGCCGACCGTCGCCAGCAGCATGGAGCCGTTGTTCGCGGCCATCAGCTCACCCAGGTGATAGCTGCCCAGGGTCATGTTGTAGTCGGGATCCCACAACTGCTCGGCGGAATAGCTCATGCCCAGACGGCGGGCGACGCCCGAGGCGGTGGACGGCAGGAACTGCATCATGCCGCGCGCGTCGGCCCCGGAGCGGGCGCGGGGATCGAAGCTGGATTCCTGGCGCGTGATCGCCTGGGTGAACTCAAGCGGCGCGGCGCCGGCGACCTGGGGCGGGACGCGGACCGGATACATCCGCTCGGGCATGACGAAGCCCCGCTGGCTGGCGGCGCGGCCCACCATCATGGCGGTGAAACCCTCGCCATAGCCGCGCGACAGGTCCATCAGCAGGGCCAGGTCGTTGATGGTCGGCAGGTCATTGTCCAGCTGATAGGCGAAAACGCGCAGCAAGCTCATCTCGCCGGTCTCGCCCAGAATCCGCGTGGCGCGGACGATCTCATTGCCTTCGAAGCGGGCGATGTCCGCCTGTGAAGGCACAGGTTCCCCCGGCAACTGAAGGGTGGTCATCCCCGCCTTCTCGGCCGCCAACTGACCATAGAAGGTCTGCCAGTGCTGGGCGCCGTTGCGATAGTAGGCGAGGGCTGCGTCGCGTTCGCCGCGCGCCTCGGCGGCGCGACCCAACCAATAGTAGGCGCGGCCCTGAGTGATCGGCGTGGATGAGGCCGTGCGCAGGGCTTCGAAATGGCGGGCGGCGACTTCGGGCTGGTTCAGCTTGGTCAGGGCGACCCAACCGGCGAAGAACTCGGCGTCCACCATCCGGTCGCCCGAGGTGAAGCCGTGGCCGTTCATGGCGTCATAGGCCGCGCGCCAGTTGCCCTGTTGCAGGGCGTCGAGGAAGTAGTTGCGGCGCTCGCTCCACAGGGTGTTGTCGCCGGTCGTGTGGCCCGGCGCCGGCGGAAGATTGGCCAGCAGCGCAAAGCCTTCGGATTGCCGGTTTTGCGATCGCAGCAGGCGAACGCGCTCCAGCACGACCGCCGGATCGGCGGCCTGGGCCGGCGTCAGATTGGCGATGACGGCGTCGGGGCTGTAGGCCGAACGAAGGGTCATCGCCGTGTTGGCTATGGCGGCGCGATCGGGCGAGACCAGATTGATCATGCTGCGCGTCGCCGGTCCGTGCGGACCTAGCAGCAGCATATTCAGCCGCGCCTCGTGATCGGCGGGGGTCAACCAGGAGCCCCATTGGCTGAGGATACGCGACTGCGGCGCGTCATCGAAGGAGCGGGTGCGCCACCAGTCGCGGACGAGTGCGCGGGCCTCATCCTGGCGGCCGCGCTGCTGCAGCGCGGAGGCGTAGGCGATGGCCCCCTCGACCGTCGTCGGCTTTCCGTCAGACATTAGGGCCAAGGCGGCGTCCGCGCCCATGCCGGACCGGTCCAGCACCTTTTCGGCGGCGGCGCGTCGCGATTCGCCGCGCGGCCATCCCGCCAGATCGGCCTGACCGCGCGCGAGGTCCGAGTAGGACAACTGCTCGCCCGAGGTGTCGATCAGCGCCCATTCGACCAGCTTGCGAGCCGAGGCGTCCCTGATCTGCGACATAGCGGACTGGGCGCTGAACACATCGCGCGCACGGGCCGCCGCCAGCCCCTGACGAAACAGCGCCGTGTCCTGATCGCTCAGCACGCGGCCCTGATAGGTCGCCGAATAGCCGGGGACGGACGAGGACGCCGAAGCATAGGGCACAGGCTTGGTAGGCAGGACGTCCTGCGGGTTCGGCGCAAGGACGGCGAGGGCCGCCGCCAGACTGGTCGCGATCATGATCTGTCCTGTTCCCATTCAATCCCGGTTGCGGCGGAGCCGCTGGCGACCTAACGTCCCGCGCTCATTGCAAAGGCGATGAACATCCGTCCATCGTCACTCCCCACGCAGGCCAGCTTAGTCTCATGAACGCCCCCTTGTTCAAGGGCGTGATCACCGCCCTGATCACACCACTTCGTGACGGAAACGTGGACGAAGCCGCATTCGCCAAACTGCTCGAGCGTCAGATCGCCGCAGGGGTTCACGGCGTCGTCCCGATGGGCACGACGGGCGAGGGCGCCAGCATGGATCTGGATGAGCACAAACACGTCATCGAACTGTGCGTGCGTCTGACGGCCGGGCGCATCGCCGTCATCGCCGGTACCGGATCGCCTTATACCAAGGAGGCCATCGACCTGACCCGCCACGCCAAGACGGTGGGCGCGGATGGGGCTTTGATCGTGACGCCCTATTACATTCGCCCGTCCCAGGCGGGCATGGCAGCCCATTTCGAAGCGGTGGCCGACGCGGTTCAACTGCCGATCCTGCTTTACAATGTGCCGGGCCGCACGGGGGCAGATTTGTCCAATGAGACAGTGGCGCGGCTGGCGGCCCACGCCAACATCGTCGGCATCAAGGACGCCACGGGCGACATGAGCCGCGTCAGCTGGATGCGCGCAAACATCGATGGCCAGTTCGACCTGATCTCGGGCGACGACCCCAGCTATCTCGGCTACCACGCCCATGGCGGCGTCGGCCTGATCTCGGTGGCGTCCAATGTCGCGCCCGAGGCCATGGTCGCCTTGCACAATGCGATGACCGCCGGAGATTATGCGACAGCACGCGACTGGCAGGACCGACTGATTAGTTTGTGCAAGGCGCTGTTCCTGGACAACTCGCCCGCGCCGACGAAGTACGCCCTGGCCAAGCTTGGCTTGTGCAATGAGGAGGCGCGTCTGCCGCTGTCGCCGACCTCCGATGCGGTCAAACCCCTTATCGACCGCGCCATGGCGGCGGCGGGCGTCATCTGATGGCGCCCAAGCCGCAATCGAAATCCAAGGTCATCGCCGAAAATCGCCGCGCCCGGTTCGACTATTTCCTGGAAGACAATATCGAGGCCGGGATCCAGCTGCTGGGCACCGAGATCAAGGCGCTGCGCGACGGCCGGGCCAATATCGCCGAAAGCTATGCGGCGGTGGAGGGGCGCGAGATCGTGCTGATCAACGCCGATATCCCGCCGTACAAGCAGGCAAACCGCTTCAACCACGAGCCGCGCCGACCGCGTAAGCTGCTGCTGCACAGAAAGCAGATCGACAAGCTGATGGGGGCGGTCCAGCGCGACGGTCAGACCATCATTCCGCTGAAGCTCTACCTGAACGATGCAGGCAAGGCGAAGCTGGAGATCGCGCTGGCCAAGGGCAAGAAGCTGCACGACAAGCGCGAGGCTTCTGCCGAACGCGACTGGCAGCGCGATAAGGCCCGCCTGATGCGTGACAAGGGCTGAGACTCAGGACTCGATCAGGGTTCGGGCGCGCGCGAAGATGTCTTCGAACATCTGCGGCGTCAGGCGACCGGTGTTCGTGTTCAGCCGGGAGCAGTGATAGCTGTTCAGAATGACGTAGCCGCCGGCTTCGCCCTGCGCCCCGTGACCCGCCGGCATCGCTGACGCAGGCCGTCCGAAGGCTTTCAAGATATTGCGGCGCGAGACGTCGCCCAGGGTCACGATCACCTTCAGATTCGGCAGCAGTTTGAGCCGGTCGATCAGGAAGGGACGGCAGGTCGTCTCCTCGATCGGCAGAGGCTTGTTCCCGGGCGGAGCGCATCGGACCGCATTGGTGATCATGCAGTCCGTCAGCGTCAGGTCATCGTCGCCGTTGGGATCGTAATGGCCTTGCGCAAAGCCGGCCTTCTTCAGGGTGTCGTACAGCAGCCAGCCGGCGTGATCGCCGGTGAAGGGACGTCCCGTCCGGTTGGCGCCGGTACGGCCGGGCGCGAGGCCGGCGATTAGCAGACGCGCGTTCGGATCGCCGAACGAGGCGGCCGGCCCGTTCCACCAGTCTGGATTCTGGCGTGCATTCTCCTGACGATAGGCGACCAGGCGCGGACATAGGGGGCAGTCGCGGGGCGGTTCGGGCGTCAAGGTCATTGGGCGGCCTTTGGGCGGCCGAAGTCGGCCATCAGATCGTTCAGGTCCAGGAAGGCGTCGGCCTGACGACGCAGCTCGTCAGCGATATGCGGCGGCTGGGTCTTCTGGGTCGAAATGACCGTGACCCTCACGCCCCGGGCCTGGATCGCCTGAACCACTCGCCGGAAATCGCCATCGCCGGAGAACAGCACCGCATGGTCGATGTGCGGAGCCAGCTCCAGCATGTCCACCGCGATCTCGATGTCCATGTTGCCCTTGATCCGGCTGTGGCCGCTGTTGTCCGTGAACCGCTTCACCGGCTTGGTGACGACCGAGAAGCCGTTGTAGTCGAGCCAGTCCACCAGAGGCTTCACCGGCGAGAATTCTTCGCCCTCGACCACGGCCGTATAGTAGTATGCGCGGGTCAGGATGGACCTCTCGCGGAACCAGTCCAGCATCCGCCGGAAGTCCATGTCGTGCTGCAGGGCGCGGGCGGCGGAGTAGAGGTTCGAGCCGTCGATGAAGATCGCCAGCCGGTCGGTGGGATAAAACATGGTCGAAGCCGTCGTAATAGATGAAAAATCGGATCGCGCGGTCGCCGTCGGAATCGATGACCGGTTCGACCTGAATGATGCAGTCATTGTGGCCCTGGGCTGCAATGACAAGGGGGCTTGGTCGTGCTGCACCGAAGCGCTGGAGGCGGCGCTCGCGCGTTTTCGTAGCGAAGGGATCGATGTCGTCGCACGCTCGTCGTGGTGGTCATCAATGGCCTGGCCCGATCCGCACGATCCCGCCTTTCTGAATGGCGTGGTCATCGTCCGCACAGAACACGATCCGCATGCGCTGATGGCGGCGCTCGGCCGGATCGAGGATGGGTTCGGCCGCGAGCGGTCGGTGCGCAATGCGCCGCGGACGCTGGATCTGGACCTTATCGCCTACGGACGATTGAGCGGTGATCTGCAGGGATTGATCCTGCCCCATCCCCGCGCGGCCGAGCGACGGTTTGTCATGGGCCCCATCGCCGAGATCGCGCCGAGATGGGTGCACCCTACCAAGCGCGCGAGCGCCGAAAATCTAGGCCAAGCCGCGTCGGTCGGTCGCGATGCGCACCCATTGAAGTAGGCAACTGTTCGTGAGCTGATCCGGCTGACACCGGGAGACATGTCATGCTCAGCCTCGCCTTCGCCGCCGTGCTTTTGTCAACGTCAGTTCAGGAATTGCATCCTGCACCAGCTTCACCGCCGATGGGCGTGGGTCTGGTGATTCATGAGGCGGACACGATGGTGCGCCAGCCGCCACCGCACAACGGCACGGGGATGAGCACGGCCTATCGAATTTCGGGCATGGCACCGAACCGATCGATGGAGTTCAGAAAGCGCATCATGCATCCAGGATCGTCTATCGGGCTGCACGTCATCGCGCACGACGAGGTCTATCATGTCGTCAGCGGGGAAGGAGATGTCACCACGGACGGCGTGACGACCCGGATGAAGGCCGGCGACACAGCCTATCTTTACGATGGCGGCAATGTCGGCATTCAGCAGGTGGGCGAGGACGATCTGGTGCTGATCATCGCCTACCCGTTGGCGCGTCGGACCGACTGACGCCCAACTTCCGCCCCTGTGGCGTTGCAAAAACCCGTCCTCATCTGTATTTGACGCGGTTCTCCCCCGCGTTCGAGGAATTCCATGGCCCGCGTCACCGTCGAAGACTGCATCGAGAAGGTTCCGAACCGCTTTGGTCTGGTGCTGATGGCCGGCCACCGCGCCCGCAGCATCGCCAACGGCGCCGCCCTGACGATCGACCGCGACAACGACAAGAACCCTGTCGTCGCCCTGCGCGAAATCGCCGACGATACCGTCGTGCCGGACGAACTGCGCGAAACCATCATCACCACGCTGCAACGCGTCGATGAGCGGACGGAAGCCGAGGATGAGGCCGAAACGGTCGCCCTGCTGGCCTCGCCGCAGCACATGAACATGGCCGAGGCGGAACTGATCCGCGCCCTGCAAAGCGACCGCGACGGCGGTCAGGAGGAGCGGTACTGACGCCCGAGGGAGCCCCTGGCGTCACTATCCTGCCGGCGCGGACCGAAACGGTTCCGCCGGCGCCCCAAGCTGCAAACAAAAACGACCCCCAGACGGCGCTCGTCGATCCCGCGCCGCAGCCCAAGCGCGCGCCGATCCTGCGTCAGTTTGAGCTGATCGAGGCCGTCAAGGCCTATGACCCTACCGCCGATGAAGCGCTTCTGAACCGCGCCTACGTCTATGCGATGAAAATGCACGGTTCGCAGTTGCGCGCCTCGGGCGATCCCTATTTCGCCCACCCGATCCAGGTCGCGGGGATCCTTACCGACTATAAGCTCGACACCGCCACCATCGTCACCGCCCTGTTGCATGACGTGGTCGAGGACACATCGGCGACACGCGACGACATCGCCGGCATGTTCGGCGAAGAGGTTGCGGTCCTGGTCGAGGGCGTGACCAAGCTGTCGCGGCTGGAGCTTCAGGCCGAACACACGCGCCAGGCCGAGAACCTGCGCAAGTTCATTCTGGCCATCAGCCGGGACGTGCGCGTGCTGCTGGTCAAGCTGGCCGACCGTCTGCACAATATGCGCACGCTCCAGTTCGTGAAGCCGGAGAAGCGCGAGCGGATCAGCCGCGAGACGCTGGAAGTCTATGCGCCCCTGGGACGGTCGATCGGCATCCACTCGATCGCGTCCGAGCTGGAAGAGCTGGCCTTCACCCATCTGAACCCGACGGCCAAGACCGCCATCGAGCGGCGACTGGAGGCGTTGAAGCTGGAGCATGGTCGCGCCATCGACGGCGTGGCGAGCGAAGTCGAGCGCGTCCTGTCCGAGGCGGGCCTGAAGGCCAATGTCTATGGCCGGCAGAAGACGCCCTATTCGATCTGGCGCAAACTTCAGCGCAAGTCGGTCGGCTTTTCGTCCCTGTCCGACATTTACGGCTTCCGCGTCATCGTCGAGGCGGAGGACGACTGCTATCGCGCGCTGGGCGTGATCCACCGCGAATGGCCGATGGTGCCCGAGCGGTTCAAGGATTTCATCTCGACGCCCAAGTCGAACAACTATCGCTCATTGCACACGACCGTCGTCGGCCCCCGGGGGCTGCGGATCGAGATGCAGATCCGCACCGAGGACATGGACCGGATCGCCGAGGACGGGGTCGCCGCCCACTGGCGCTACAAGAACCATTCCTATGGCTTCGACCGTGAGGCGATGGAGCAGGGCGGCGGACGTGACCCGCTCCAGAACCTGCGCCACCTGGTTCAAGTGATCGAGCATGGCGAGGGCGGCGAGGACTGGGTCGAGCACGCCAAGCTGGAAATGTATCTGGACCAGGTCTTCGTCTTCACGCCGAAGGGGCAACTTGTCACCCTTCCGCGCGGGGGAATGCCTCTGGATTTCGCCTATGCCGTCCACACCGAGGTCGGGGACACGGCGGTGGGGGTCAAGGTCAATGGCGAGTTGAAGCCCATGCGGACGCCGCTCCAGAACGGCGACGTGGTCGAGATCATTCGCGGCTCCAAGCGCGAAGTGCCTGCCGACTGGCGCAGCCTGACGGTTACGGGCCGGGCGCGCTCTGCCATTCGCCGCCATATCCGCACCTCCGAGCGCGAAGAGTTCATCAAGCTGGGCCGCGTCGCACTGGATCAAACCCTGGGCCGGGTCGATAAGACTCTGACCGACGTGTCGCTGAAGCCGGTGCTGGAGTTGCTGGCGGTCGCGAGCGACGACGACCTGTTCGAAGGCCTGGGACGCGGGAGGTTGTCGCCGACGACGGCGGCCGAAATCCTGTTCCCCGCGCTGAAGGGACGCCTCAAGGCCGGGCCCGAGAAGCAGCGCATCGAGGGCGAGAAGGCGCGGCTGTTCGTGCGCGGCGGCGGGCTGACTCCCGGCGTGTCGGTACACTTCGGTCAATGCTGCACGCCCGTTCCGGGCGACCGGATCGTGGGTATTCTGGAGCCCGAATCTGGCCTGACCGTCCACACCATCGATTGCCAGACCCTGGCCGCCTTCGCCGATGACGATTCGGTCTGGCATGATCTGCAATGGACGCCTCAGGCCGAAACGGACGCGGTCGCCGCCGCCCGGATCCGCGCGACGATCCGCAATGCGCCAGGCGTGCTGGGTCAGGTCACGACCCTGATCGGCGAGGCCGGCGGCAACATCATCAACCTGTCGATGGCGCACCGTCAGCAGGACTTCTTCGACGTTGACGTGGATGTCGAGGTCGAAGACGCCAAGCACGCCACCACGATCATGGCGGCGCTGAGGGCCAATCCGTCGGTCGATTCCGTCGAGCGCGCGCGCGGCGAATGAGCGACCCGATAAAGCCTAACGCGGCGCAGATGGCCTCGCCGTCCTATCGCATGGCGGCGATGGATCAGGACTTCCTGCTGGGCGATTCGATGCGAGGCGTGCGATTCCTGATGGAATACGCCAAGCCCGAGGAGGCGTTGAGGGCCTGGGGCGTGCGTTCGACCCTCGTCGTCTTCGGCAGCGCGCGCGTCCGCGAAGGTCATCGTTGGTATGACGAGGCCCGCGCCTTTGGCCGACTGGCGTCCGAGCGCGGCGGAGCCTTGCGAGGTCGCGTCGGCGAACCCCGGGACAATGTCATCGCCACCGGCGGCGGCCCGGGCATCATGGAAGCGGCCAACCGCGGCGCCGTGGACGCAGGCGCGCCATCCGTCGGGTTCAACATCACCCTGCCGCATGAGCAGGAGCCGAACGCCTATTCGACCCCGGAGTTGACGTTCCGCTTCCACTATTTCGCGATGCGGAAGATGCATCTGGCGATGCGGGCCAATGCGTTGGTGGTGTTTCCCGGCGGCTTCGGCACCTTCGACGAGATGTTCGAGATGCTGACGCTGCGCCAGACGAAGAAGGCGCCGCCGGTTCCGGTCGTTCTGGTGGACAAGGCCTACTGGACCTCGGTGATCGGTTTCGACGCCTTGGTCGAATATGGAATGATCGCGGCCTCCGACCTGGACCTGATCGGTTTCGCCGAGGACGCGGAGGGCGTCTGGGCCGAACTGCTCGCGCGCGGGCTGCGGCCGAACGAAAACATCGAATGAAGCGTCGCCGCAGGGTTCATCCGCGCGCGATCCGGGTCTAGAACCCTGTCATGAACACTGAAGACGTCCTCAACGAGTTTCGCGACGCCGGCGCCCTGCGCGAAGGCCATTTCGTCCTGTCGTCGGGTCTGCACAGCCCGGTCTTCCTTCAGAAGAATCTTGTCTTCATGGACGGGGCGCGCTGCGAGCGGCTGTGCAAGGCGCTGGCGGACAAGATCACTGCTGCGGTCGGCCCGGTCGATGTCGCGATCTCACCGGCCGTGGGCGGCATCATCCCGGGTTACGAGACGGCCAAACACCTGAAGGTCCGTTCGATGTATGTCGAGCGCGAGGGTCGTGCGTTCAAACTGCGTCGCGGGTTCTCGGTCGAGCCCGGCGAGAAGGTCGTCATGGTCGAGGACATCGTCACGACCGGCCTGTCGTCGCGCGAATGCATCGCCGCCATCCAGGCCGCCGGGGGCGAGGTGATCGCCGCCGCCTGTATCGTCGATCGCTCGGGCGGCAAGGCGGATGTGGGTGTGCCGCTGGTCGCTTTGGCGTCGCTGGACGTGCCCGCCTATCCGGCCGACGCTCTTCCGCCTGAATTGGCCGCGCTTCCGGTGGAAGATCCCGGCAGCCGCAGATTGTCGAAGTAGAGCCATGCGCGAACGGGTCAGGCTGGGCGTCAACATCGACCACGTCGCCACGGTGCGAAATGCGCGGGGAGGGACGCATCCCGATCCGGCGCGCGCGGCCGAGGCGGCGCTGGCGGCCGGAGCAGACGGAATCACCGCGCACCTGCGCGAAGACCGCCGCCACATCACCGACGCCGATATCGACGTGCTCAGCGCCCTATGCGCCCGCGCCGGCAAGCCGCTGAACCTGGAAATGGCGGTGACAGAGGAGATGCTGGCCATCGCCCTGCGCCACCGGCCGCACGCCGCCTGTCTGGTGCCGGAGCGGCGCGAGGAGGTCACGACCGAAGGCGGTCTGGCGGTCGCGGGTCACGAAGGACGGATCGCGCCTGTGGTCAAGGCCCTGGCGGACGCCGGCATCCGGGTCTCCCTCTTCATCGAACCGTCCGAAGCGCAGGTCGAGGCCGCCGCCGCCGTCGGCGCGCAGGTGGTCGAATTCCACACCGGTCGCTACTGCCACCTGACCGATCCGGCAGAGCGGGAGGTCGAGTTCGAACGCCTCGCCGCAGCCGCCGCCCAAGCCGACATCCTAGGCCTTGAGGTCCATGCAGGCCACGGGCTGGATTACGATACGGCCCCGCGCATGCTGGCGATCCCGGAAATCCGCGAGCTCAACATCGGTCATTTCCTGATCGGCGACTCGATCTTCATCGGCCTGGACGGGGCGATCCGCCGGATGCGAGCGGCGATGGATGCGGCCAAATGATCATTGGCGTCGGCGCGGATCTGTCGGACATCCGTCGCATCCAGGCGTCTCTTGATCGGTTCGGGGATCGCTTCAAGACCCGCTGCTTCACCGAGTTGGAACGCACCCGTTCAGACCGGAAGCCGGACCCGGCCTGGAGCTATGCCAAACGGTTCGCCGCCAAGGAGGCCTGCGCCAAGGCCTTGGGCACCGGCATGCGCGCCGATGTCTATTGGCGCGACATGGGGGTGGTGAACCTGCGTTCGGGTCAGCCGACGATGGCGCTGACCGGGCATGCGGCTGAGCATCTGGCGCGTCTGACGCCGCCCGGACACGAGGTGAAAATCCACCTGACGCTGAGCGACGAACATCCCTATGCGCTCGCCTTCGTGGTGATCGAAGCCTTGCCGCAGTCGTAATCAGGTTATAGGCGTGCGCGATGACCGCGCGGACGCGGCGAGGATGCCTGATTGCATGAGCGAAGACCAAAAGCCCGACGACGCCAATCGCGACGCCACGCCCGAAGAACGATTTGCGGCCTCGGAAGCGGACGCTCCGATCAAGTCGGTGCAGGAGCCCACGACGGCGAACCAGAAGGTCTACGCCAAGACGCCCAAGGGCGGCGGCAAGGCAACCTCGGCGGCCAGCGAGACCGGCGAAATCTTCAAGACCATCGTCTTCGCCCTGCTGATCGCGATGGTGCTGCGGATATTCCTGTTCCAGCCCTTCACCATTCCGTCGGCGTCGATGGAGCCGAACCTGTATGAAGGCGACTATATCGTCGTCTCGAAGTGGTCTTATGGCTTCTCCAAACACTCGATTCCGTTCAGCCCGCCGCTGTTCGACGGGCGGATCATGGGCTCGGCGCCCAAGCGCGGCGACATCGTCGTGTTCAAACTGCCGCGCGACAACAAGACCGACTTCATCAAGCGCGTGATCGGCCTGCCCGGCGACCGCATCCAGATGATCGCCAACAAGCTGTATATCAACGACAAGCCGGTGCAGGATGTCGTGGTCAGCGAGCAGGAGATCAACGACATCTTCGGCCCGCGCCCGGTGACGGAGGTCCGCGAGACCCTGCCGGAAGGCAAGAGCTTCATGACCCAGGACTTCGGTCCCGGAAACGACCTGGACGACACCCCCGTCTATGAGGTCCCGGCCGGTCACTACTTCATGATGGGCGACAACCGCGACAACTCGATCGACAGCCGTGTCGAACAGTCCAGCGGCGTGGGCATGGTCCCGGCCGAGAACCTGATCGGCAAGGCGCAGATCATCCTGTTCTCGTGGAAGCCCGGTTCGTCGCTGTGGAACCCGGTCAGCTGGTTCAACGTGCGGCTCGACCGGTTCTTCAACGTTCTGCACTGATGGCCAATCTGAGAGCCGAAGCGGTCGCGGCGCTGGAAACGCGCCTGGGACACAGGTTCAACGACAAGGCCCTGCTGGAGCGCGCCCTGACCCATGCCAGCGTGGGTGAGGGAGCGCCGGTCGGCATCCACGGTCCACGCGACAACGAGCGGCTGGAGTTCCTGGGCGACCGGGTGCTGGGTCTGCTGGTCGCCGAGCACCTGTCGGCTCAGTTTCCGACGGCGGATGAAGGCCAACTCTCGTCCAGCTTGCACGCCCTGGTCGACAAGGGCGCCTGCGCCCGCGTGGGCGAAGCCCTGGGCGTCGGGCCCGCGCTGCGGCTATCGCCCGGCGAGACCAAGACCGGCGGGCGCCGCAAGGCCGGCGTGATCGCCGATGCGGTCGAGGCCATATTGGCGGCGGTCTATCTGGACGGCGGGCTGGATGCCGCCAAGGCCGTGTTCGAACGGGCCTGGTCCGACGAACTGTCGGCGCCGCCATCCCGCACAGTGACCAATCCGAAATCGGCGCTTCAGGAATGGGCGCAAGGGTTGGGGCGGCCGCTGCCGACCTATCGCGTCGCCGATCGGACGGGTTCGGATCATGCGCCGACATTCACCGTCGAAGTGTCCGTGCAGGACGTGCAGCCCTTGACCGCGCAAGGGCGTTCGCGTCAGGAGGCGGAGAAGGCGGCCGCAACGGCTCTCCTCAAACGTGAAGGCGTCATTTGACCGATATCGAAAACCAGCGCGCAGGCTTTGCCGCCATCATCGGCGCACCCAACGCCGGCAAGTCCACGCTGGTGAACCGGCTGACCGGGTCCAAGGTCTCGATCGTCACGCAAAAGGTGCAGACGACGCGCTTCCCCGTGCGTGGCATCGCCATGGAAGGCGACGCCCAGATCGTGCTGGTGGACACGCCCGGCATCTTCACACCACGTCGTCGCCTTGACCGGGCCATGGTCGCCTCGGCCTGGGGCGGTGCGGAAGATGCGGACATCGTCGTTCACCTGATTGACGCCCAGTCGCACATCAACGCCGAAGGCCGTGAGGGCACGGCGGCCGATCGTCGCTCGGCCGAGGACACCGAGACCATCATCGCCAACCTGCAGGCCACCGGGACCAAGGTTGTTCTGGCGCTGAACAAGATCGACGGCATGCGCCGCGACACCCTGCTGGCGCTGTCTCAGAAGCTGTTCGAAAGCGGCGTCTATTCCGAGGTCTATATGATCTCAGCGGCCAATGGCGATGGCGTCGAGGACCTGAAGCAGCGTCTAGCCCTATCCATGCCCAAGGGCCCGTGGCTCTATCCCGAAGATCAGGCCGCCGATGTGCCGGTGCGGGTTTTGGCGGCGGAGATCACGCGCGAGAAAGTCTATCTGCGCGTCCATGAGGAGCTGCCCTATTCGGCGGCGGTGGAGACCACCAGTTTCGAGGACCGCGCCGATGGCTCGGCCCGGATCGAGCAGACCATCTATGTCGAGCGCGAGAGCCAGCGGCCCATCGTCCTGGGCAAGGGGGGCCAGACGCTGAAATGGATCGGCCAGAAGGCGCGCGAGGAGCTGAACGAAATCCTCGGCCGTCAGGTGCACCTGTTCCTGACCGTCAAGGTCGATCCGAAATGGCAGGACAGCCGCGCCCTATATGCCCAGTTCGGTCTGGATTTCGACGTCTGAGTTCCTGTGTTTGATGTGCCGCGTACCGCCGGGGGGCATCCCCGGCTCGTTCTGGGCGTCCTCGGGGCGCTGATCCTTGGCGGCGCGGTCTGGGGCGGCATCGCCACGGCCGTGGCGCCCAAGACCGATGTGGAACTGGCGACCGAGCGCGCCGATGCGCCGCCGCGACCACCCGTGGTCGTAGTTCAGGACTTACCGCAGCTCGCGGCGCGCCTGGATCGCGAAGCTGCTTCAGGGCGCTTCATGGGCGCGGTTCTGGTGGCCAAGGGCGACCGGGTGTTGTTCCGCCAGGTCTATGGCAAGGCGAACTACGAGCAGAATCAGCCGCTGGCGCTGGGCTCGCGCTTCCGCCTGGCCTCGATCTCCAAACAGTTCACGGCGACGGCGATCCTGAAGCTTCAGGACGAGGGCAAGCTGAACGTCTCCGATCCGGTCTGCAAATGGATTCAGCCTTGTCCGCAGGCTTGGGCGGCGATCCGCATCAGCCATCTGCTATCTCATACCTCGGGCATCCCCGACCTGATGGCGCGGCCCGGTTGGGGCATGCGCCGCACGACGCCGGCGACGCTGGACGAACTGACCGAGGATTCGAAACGGTTCGGCCTTCAGTTCGAGCCGGGCGCCAAGGTTCAGTACGACAACGCCGGTTTCAATCTAGCCGCCGCCATCGTCGAAAAGGCCAGCGGCAAGCCCTTTCAGACCTATATGCGTGAGACCTTCTTCAAGCCTCTCGGCATGAAGGATAGCGGGCTTGATCTCGATGGCGGCGATCACGGCGTCATCATGGGCTACGCCAACTTCCCCGGCGGTCTGGCGGCCCAGCCGAACGCCAACACCTCTATCGTGGCGGGCGCCGGCGCGGTCTATTCGACGCTGGACGACCTGCTGGTCTGGCAGAGGGCGCTGCACCGCGGCGGCCTGCTGACCCCCGCCAGCTATCAGCAGATGCTGGCTGACCACGCGCCGGCCGACACCAAGCCGAACGAGCGCAGCCATCCACGTCGGGACTGGGGTTTCGGCATCTTCGCCAACCGTCTTGGCGATCAGGTGCGGCCGAGCTTCCAGGACCGCCAGATCTATCACACCGGCAGCTGGGGCGGATTCCGCAACCTGATGCTCTATCAGCCGGACGCCGACGTGACGGTGATCGTCCTGTCCAACAACTATCACCTGCGTGACCAGGTCTTCTTGATCAGCCAGCAGGCGATGGCCGAGGCCTTGGGCCACGAGTTTCCGACCACGCTGGCGCGCTGAGGCGTCCGACTGTTTCCCGGCGAGGAGAACAGGAGTAGAACAAGACCATGATCGCTCTTCTTGCCGCTCTCGTCCTTTCCGCTTCGTCGACGCAGGCTGCGGGCGATCCCGTCGTCGAGGCCGGCGCCGTTTTAGACCGAATGCACGCGGCGGCCTCGCGAGCGGACGGCGAGGCCTATTTCGATCTGTTTACGCCTGATGCCCGGTTCATCGGCACGGATGCGACCGAGCGCTGGTCGCTGGCTGAGTTTCGCGCCTACGCCACGCCCTATTTCTCACAGGGGAAAGGCTGGACCTATCGCCCGCATGACCGGGTAGCGACCCTGGCGCCGGGCGATTGCCGCTGCATCGTCTGGTTCGATGAGTTGCTGGACAACGACGCCTACGGCCTGACGCGAGGCTCAGGCGTGCTGCGCCTGACCCACGACGGCTGGAAGATCGAGCAATATGTGCTCAGTTTCACCGTGCCGAACGACAAGGCCAAGAGCGTGGTCGGGCTGATCGCTCAGGATCCGGCGGACTGATGGACTTCCACGAAGAGGCGTTCGTCCTGTCGGCGCGCAGCCACGGCGATACGGGCGCCGTGGTCGATCTGCTGACCGAGAACCACGGCAGGCGCTCTGCCTATGTGGCGGGCGGAGCGTCACGCAAGATGAAGCCGTTCCTGCAGGCGGGCGCGCGAGTCGTGGCCGATTACCGCGCCCGCACCTCGGATCACCTCGGCGCTGTGCGGCTGGAGCCGGTAGGCGAGGGGCCCAGCGCCCTGTTCGACGACGCCTTGGCGCTCACCGGACTGGCGGCGGCGGCAGGCGTGACCCAAGGAGCGTTGCCGGAGCGTGAGCCGCATCCCGGCGTCTTTCTGGCGTTCGAGGCGCTGATGGCGGCGTTCGAAATGCCTGCGGTCTGGCCTGCGATTTTCGTGCGATTCGAGGCGGGGCTGCTGGAAGATCTGGGCTTTGGCCTGGACCTGTCGAAATGCGCCGCGACCGGCACGGCCGACGACTTGATCTACGTCAGTCCTCGCACCGGCCGGGCGGTCAGTCGCGACGCCGGCGCACCCTATGCCGACAAGATGCTGACCCTGCCGCCCTTCATGCTGGGCGCGCAATCCGGTCTGATCGAGGGCGACGTCCGGGCCGGGTTCGACCTGACGGGGCATTTCCTGGAGCAGTTCGTCTTCCATCCGCAGAACAAGCCCCTGCCGCCTGCGCGCGTGTGGATGCTGGACAAGCTGGGCGACGCCGGTCGGCTCTAGCCGAAAGTGAAGGCGAAGACCTGAACGCCGGGATCCAGGAGCTCGATCTCGAACGTCCGTTCGCGCACCGCGCCCGTTTGACGGACCAATTGGTACAGCCGCTCGCCATCGACGCGCCCAAGGCCTTGGGCGTCGATATCGCTGCCGGCGTTCGCGCCCGGCGGCGCGCCATCGATCCGGACACGGAAGCGGACGGGTGCCCCCGGCTTGCTGGGGCCCATGACCAGATGGAGATCGCGCGCCTTGAAGCGGAAGGCGATACGGCCGCCGGCCGCCTGCAGGTCGGCATGCTCACGCGTCACACGCCAACGGCCCGAAAGGCTCCAATCGTTCAGTTTCAGCGGCGCGGCGACATAGTCCTTGATTACGTCGTTGGCCAGGCCGCCGGGCGAGCGGAAGTTCTCTGCGCGGCCATATCCGACGTAGGTCTCCGGCGATTCGACCTGGGCCATGTCGGCGGCGGCCTCTGCGCCCACAGCCTGGACTGTGACGACGTTGCTGGCGACGTTCGCTGCGCCCGCTTCCTTCAGAAGCTGCTGGATCACGCGTTCGGAGCCCGCATAGTCGCCTTCGCCGAAGTGGTGATGACGGATCTGCCCCTTGGCGTCGATGAAGTAGTGGGCGGGCCAGTACTGGTTCTTGAACGCCCGCCAGATGGCGAACTCATTGTCCATGGCGACCGGATAGGTAATGCCAAGGCGCTGAATGTTCTGGCGGACGTTGGCCTCGGATTTCTCGAAGGCGAACTCGGGCGTGTGCACGCCGATCACCACCAGACCCTGGTACTTATACTTCTCGGCCCAGGCGCGGACGTAGGGGATGGAGCGGATGCAGTTGATGCAGGAGTAGGTCCAGAAATCGACCACCACCACCTTGCCCCTCAGCTGCTCGGTCGTGAGCGGCGGGGTGTTGATCCAGGTCGTCGCCCCGGTCAGCGGCGGCATCACCCCTTCGACCGGCAGATTGGCCAGATCGGCCGGCGCCTGGTTCGTCGGCATTCCGCGCCCGATCCCGCCCAGCAACGCCTGTTCGATCCGGCCCGTGCTGGCGGCCGAAATCCGGGTCAACAGTCCTGTATCCGCACCCAGGCCAATCACGACCACGCCGACCAGCACCAGAACGCCCAGGCCGCGCCGCACCCATTCGCCGACGCCTAGGGCGCCCTTCATGGCCTTCAACACGCGACCGCCCACCAGCAGGGCCAAGCCGAGCGATGTCGCCGCGCCTGCCGCATAGGCCAGCAGCAGAACCGTCGTGCCGACGCCCGCGCCCTGTAGCGCTGCGCCCGTCAGGATCACGCCCAGAATAGGTCCGGCGCACGGCGCCCAAAGCAGTCCCGTCGCGACGCCGAGCAGCAGCGACGAGCGCACGTCGCCCTGATCGCCGCCCTGGCGCTCGGCACGATCCGTCAGCCAGGACCCCGCCGCCACGAACGGCCGCATCAGGCGATCGCCCACGGCCGGAAACAGCAGGCTGACGCCCAGCACCGCCATGACGGCCAAGGCGATCCAGCGCCCGACCTCATTGGCCCGAACCGCCCAGCCGCCGCCCAGCGCCGCTAGCGTCGCCACGCCCGCAAAGGTCACGGCCATCCCGACTAACAACGGCAAACCGTTGCGGATGAAAGGCCGATCCGCCCGTGCGAAAACGAAGGGCAGAACCGGCAGGATGCAGGGACTGACGATAGTCAGAACGCCGGCGAGATAGGACAGCAGGAACAGGATCATGGCGCGGCCTGACGAGGGTGTGTCTCTCACATACGCACGGCGGAGCAGTTTGGTGACTCCCCAGCGCGCTTATCCCCCAATCTGGCGTCTTACGGGCTAGACTTCCCGCTTCCGATCCCCGATTCGCAGAGCCATGACGATCCACGCCCCGCCGCCGGAAGGCGGCCGCATCATCGACGAGCCGATGGAGACGGCGCTCAGCCGCCGCTATCTGGCCTACGCCCTGTCGACCATCACCAATCGCGCGCTGCCAGACGTGCGTGACGGTTTCAAACCCGTGCACCGACGCATCCTCTACGCCATGCATCAGATGCGGCTGAACCCGCAGGCGGCGGCGCGCAAATGCGCCAAGGTCGTCGGCGAGGTGATGGGCGGATACCACCCCCACGGCGACGCCTCGATCTATGAGGCCCTGGTGCGCCTGGCCCAAGATTTCGCCCAGCGTTATCCGTTGGTCGACGGTCAGGGGAACTTCGGCAATATCGACGGCGATAGCGCCGCGGCCATGCGCTACACCGAGTGCAAGCTGACGCCCGCCGCCGTCCTGCTGTTGGACGGCATTGATCAGGACGCTGTTGATTTCCGGCCCACCTACGATGATCAGGACGAAGAGCCGATCGTCCTGCCGGCCGGCTTCCCGAATCTGCTGGCCAATGGATCGTCCGGCATCGCGGTCGGCATGGCCACTTCGATCCCGCCGCACAATGTCGGCGAACTGATCGAAGCCTGCCAGCTGCTGCTCGAGCGGCCGGACGCGACGACCGAAGACTTGGTCCAGCATGTGCCGGGTCCCGACTTCCCGACCGGGGGCGTTGCGGTTGAAGGCCATGCCTCCATCTTGGACGCCTATGAAACGGGGCGGGGCGGGGTGCGTCTGCGCGCGCGCTGGGAAACTGAGGATCTGGGGCGCGGCGTGTGGCGGATCATCGTCACCGAAATGCCCTATCAGGTGCAGAAGTCGCGACTGATCGAGGCGCTGGCGGACCTGATCGAGCACAAGAAGGCGCCTCTGCTGGGCGACGTGCGTGACGAGTCTGCCGAGGACATCCGCCTGATCCTGGAGCCCAAGAATCGCACCATCGAGCCTGAAATGCTGATGGAAAGCTTGTTCAAATTGTCCGATCTGGAGGTCCGCTTCCCGATCAACATGAACGTGCTGGACGCCAGCGGCACGCCGCGCGTCATGGGCTTGAAAGACTGCCTGCGCGCCTTCCTGGATCACCGGCGCGAGGTGCTGAACCGTCGTTCGCAATGGCGGATCGAGCGGGTCGAAAAGCGTCTGCATCTGCTGGAAGGCCTGCGCATCGTCTTCCTAAACCTGGACGAGGTGATCCGCATCGTTCGCGAGGAAGAGCAGCCCAAGGCCGTCCTGATCGCGCGCTTCGGCCTGACGGAGGTTCAGGCCGACTTCATCCTCGACACCCGACTGCGTCAGTTGGCGCGTCTGGAAGAGATGACGATCGAGAAGGAATTCAACGCCCTGTCCGAAGAACTTGCCAACCTGAAGGCGCTGACGTCTTCTGAAGGCAAGCAGTGGAAGGCGATCTCCAAAGAACTGGAGGCCGTGCGCAAGGCGCTGATCTCTCCGCGCCGGACGACGATCGCCGAGGCGGTGGACACGTCCGCCTTCGTCGCACCCGAGGCCTTCATCCCGCGCGAGGCGATCACCGTCATCCTGTCGGAGCGCGGCTGGATCCGCGCCGCCAAGGGCAAGGTCGAGGACCCATCGGAGCTGAAGTTCAAGGAAGGCGACCAACTCGCCTACCTCGTCCCGGCCTATACGACCGACAAGCTGCTGGTGGCGGCGTCGGATGGGCGCATCTTCACCATCGGCGCGGACAAGCTGGCGTCCGGACGCGGCCACGGCGAGCCGCTGCGCCTGATGATCGACCTGGATGAGAAGGCCGAGATCATCAACGTCCTGGCGCATCAGCCGGGCGGCAAGCTGCTGATCGCATCAAAGGCCGGATACGGCTTCATCGCACCAGAAGACGACACCCTGGCGCAGAAGCGCGGCGGCAAGCAGGTGCTGAACGGCGAAATGCTGGCGGTGCTGCGGGTGACCGGCGATCACGTCGCGACGATCGGCGAGAACATCAAGACGCTGATCTTTCCTCTTGCTGAACTACCCGAGATGGGACGCGGCAAGGGCGTGAAGCTGCAAAGCTTCAAACAGGGCGGCCTGGCCGACATCACCGTATTCAACGCCGAAATGGGACCGGAATGGGCCGACGGCGGCGGACGTCGTCGCAACTGGCCCGACTGGAAAGACTGGCTGGGCAAACGCGCCGGCGCCGGTCGTCAGGGGCCAAGAGGCCTGCGGAAGTTCAGATAAGCGGCCCGCCCGTCGGTTCTAGAACAGGACCGACGGGTTCATGATCCGTTTGGGATCAATGGCGCGGCGGATGGCGGCCATGGTTTCGATCTCGAGCGGGGACTTGTAGCGTTTGACCTCTTCGGTCTTCAGCCGGCCCAACCCGTGTTCGGCGGAGATGGAGCCGTCGTAGGTTCCGACAACGTCGTGAACCACTTGCGAGCCTTCCTTCCAGCGGCCGATGAAGGCGGGAATGTCCTGACTGACACCCGGCAGGATATCGTAATGCAGATTGCCGTCGCCGACGTGGCCGAAGACCGAGATGCGGGCGCCGGGGTGGAAGCGTTCCACGGCGGCCGACGCTTCGTCGATGAAGTCGGCGATGCGGCTGATGGGGACGGAGACGTCGTGTTTCCAGCCGCCGCCTTCGGGCTTCAGCGCCGCTGAATGTTCTTCGCGCAGGCGCCAGAAAGCAGCGCGCTGGGCGTCGTTCTGAGCGATGGCGGCGTCAGTGATCAGGCCTTCCTCGAAGGCAACCTCGAGCAGCGCCTCCATCTGGGCCTCGGCACCGCCGGGCGTGCCCGAAGCGATCTCGATCAGAACGTACCAATCGGGCGCCGAGTCCAGCGGCTCGCGGGTGTCGGGAATGTTCTTCAGCACAAGTTCCATGCCGAGGCGCTTCATCAGTTCGAAGGCCTCAACCCCGCCGCCCGTCTCGGCCTTGGCGCGGGCGAGCAGTTCGACCGAGGCGGCGGCTGTTTCCAGCCCGACCACCGCGACGGCGCGCGAGCGCATGATGGGGAAGAGTTTCAGCGTGGCGGCGGTCACGACACCCAATGTGCCCTCGGCGCCGATCAGCAGCTGTTTCAGGTCGTAGCCGGTGTTGTCCTTGCGCAGCCGCTTCAGGCCACGGAAGATTTCGCCGTTGGGCATGACCGCCTCAAGACCCAAGACCAGGTCGCGCATCATGCCGTAGCGAAGAACCTGGGTGCCCCCGGCGTTGGTGGAGATGACGCCGCCAATGGTGGCTGAGCCCTCGGCTGCCAAGCTGAGCGGGAAATAGCGGCCGGCCGCTGTCGCCGCCTGCTGCACCTCCAACAGGGTCAGGCCGGCTTCGATCGTCATGGCGTCGTCAAGCGGGGTCACATCGCGGACGGCGCGCATCTTGCGGGTCGACAGCAGGACCTCGCCGAAGGGGATCTGGCCGCCGACCAAGCCGGTACCGCCGCCTTGGGGCGTGATGGCGACGCCCTCTCGAGCGCAGATCGTCACAGCGCGCGCAACCTCTTCCGTCGAACGAGGTGTCAGCAGGATCGGCGTGTTGCCGGTCCAGCGATTGCGCCATTCGGTCAGCGACGGCGCGATGACCTCGGGATCCTGGGTCCAGCCGCCCGGTCCGAGCACGGCCTTCAGTTCGTCAAGCACGGCGGCGGAGGGGGCGGGCGTCTGCATGCCCCCTTTTGTCAGGCGTCGCCGTGCGTTGGAAGGGCCGCGAGGCCGTTAGACGTCGAGTTCTTCTTTCACGAACTGGGCGTTTTCCTGAATGAACTGGAAGCGCGCGTCGGCGCGCTTGCCCATCAGGCGCTCGACCAGGTCTTCGATGCTGGCCTCGGCGTCGGGCACCGTGATCCGCGCGAGTGTGCGCTTCTTGGGATCCATGGTGGTCTCCTTGAGCTGTGAGGCCATCATTTCGCCGAGGCCCTTGAACCGGCCGATCTCGGTCTTTTTGCCTTTGAACACGGTCGCCAGCAGCTCGTCGCGGTGAGCGTCGTCGCGAGCATATTCGCTCAAGGGGCCGGCGCTGATGCGATAGAGCGGAGGCAGGGCCATGAAGACCCGGCCCTGGCGAATTGTCTCGGGCATGACGCGATAGAAGAAGGTGATCAGCAGGGCCGCGATGTGGGCGCCGTCCACGTCGGCGTCGGTCATGATGACGATCCGCTCGTAGCGCAGATCGTCGATATTGAACCGGTTGCCGGGCTGGACGCCCAAGGCCAGGGCCAGATCGGACAGTTCGACATTGGCGCGCAGCTTGTCGGCGGTGGCGGAAGCGACATTCAGGATCTTGCCGCGCAGGGGCAGGATCGCCTGGGTGGTGCGGTCGCGCGCCTGTTTGGCCGAGCCGCCGGCCGAATCGCCTTCGACGATGAAGAGTTCGGTGCCTTGAGCCGACTGACGGCTGCAGTCCGACAGCTTGCCCGGCAAGCGCAGCTTGCGGGTGGCGGCGGCGCGTTGGACCTCCTTGTCCTTACGGCGACGTAGCCGGTCCTCGGCGCGATCGACGACGAAGCCCAGCAGGGCGTTGGCCTGTTTGGGGCTCTCGGTCAGCCAGTGGTCCAGCGGGTCGCGCAGCAGCTGCTCCACGATGCGCGCCCCCTCGGGCGAGGACAGACGGTCCTTGGTCTGGCCCTGGAATTCGGGATTGCGGATGAAGACGCTGATCAGGGCGCCGGCATTGGCGATGACGTCCTCGGCCGTGATGATCGCGGCGCGCTTCTCATTGGTCAGTTCGCCGTAGGATTTCAGACCCTTGACCAAGGCGGCGCGGAAGCCGGCCTCGTGCGTGCCGCCATCGGGCGTGGAGACGGTGTTGCAGTAGGACTGGATGAAGCCGTCCGATTCACCAAAGCCGATCGGCGACCAGGTGACGGCCCATTCGAAGGCGCCCGCTTCGCCTTGGCGCTCGGCGCGGCCGGCGAAGGTCGGGGTGACTGTCTCCATCTGACCGATGCGGTCGATCAAGGCGTCGGCGAGGCCGCCGGGGAAGTGCAGACTGGCCTGCGCCGGTGTGGCGTCGGTGATCCGCTCCGGAGCGCAGGTCCAGCGGATTTCGACGCCCCGGAACAGATAGGCCTTTGACCGCGCCATGCGGAATAGACGAGCGGGCTTGAAGGCCGCGCCCATACCGAAGATTTCGTCGTCGGGCTTGAAGCGGATCAAGGTGCCGCGCTTCTTGGACGGGCCAATTTGCTGGATCGGGGCCAGGACGTGGCCGCGGCTGAAGGCCTGTTTCCATTCGAAACCGTCGCGCCAGACCGTGACCTCGACGCTTTCGCTCAGGGCGTTGACGACCGAGACGCCGACGCCGTGCAAACCACCTGAGGTTTCATAGGCTTTGCCGGAAAACTTGCCGCCGGAGTGGAGGACGGTCATGACGACTTCCAGCGCCGACTTGCCGGGATGTTTCGGATGCGGATCGACCGGGATGCCGCGTCCGTCGTCGCGCACCGACAGATAGCCGTCGGCGTCCAGATCGACGGTGATCAGCTTGGCGTGTTTGGCCACCGCCTCGTCCATGGCGTTATCCAGGACTTCGGCGAACAGGTGGTGCAGGGCGCGCTCGTCGGTGCCGCCGATATACATGCCGGGGCGTTTGCGAACGGGTTCAAGCCCTTCCAGCACCTCGATGGATGAGGCGGAATAGCCGGTGGCGGCCGCCGTCGTAGCTGTGGCCTGAACAGGTGGCGGCGCGGGGGTTGGGGCGATAACGGACGCAGCCGCAGGCGGGGTCACCGCAACAGGCTTGGGCGGCTCGGGTTTGCGAGCTTCGGGTTCGTCGTCAAAAGCGAAGAGGTCGGCGGCCATTCACATAGTCTGAGGCGATTCGGGACCGGGTCTGGTAGGCCCGTGAGGCCGGTCGAGCAAGCGGCGCACGAACCGGGGCCGGATCGAAGGTCACGGAGCGGGCCATAATCGCCAACATCAGGATCCACGGCAGGTTAGCGTGGGTCAGCAGGACGCTCTCTGACAGGCTCAAAGCGGTGAAGGCGGATAGATAGGCGATGCTCCAATAGCCTTCGCGCGCACCGAGCCCGTTCGTGCGCGCGATGACGAAGATCGCAGAGAGCGCCATGATGGCCCCTACCGCCACCGCACCGGGCCAGCCCAGTTGCACGAGCAGATCGATCCAGCCGTTGTGGGCGGAGGGGACGGGCCATTGGGTCTCGATGCGGATTTCGCGCGCAGGGATCGAGTCCACGCCCCAGAAGGCGCTGAAGCCATATCCGGTCCAGGGGCGCTCGGCGACCTTCCGCATAAGGGCTTCCCAGATCAGGGTGCGGCCTGTCAGCGACGGGTCCTTGCCCAGCGCCTCGAGGATTGCGGCGGAGTCGGAGTTCCACAGCCAGGTTGCGCCCGCCGCAACGATGACGGCAAGCCAGATGCCGATGACGGTGATGACGGCGCCGCCCTGTTTCAACGCCCACCATCCGCCGATCATGCCCAGGCCCAAGCCCCAGCACAGAAGCGACGTCTTGGACTGGGTGGCAAGCACCAAGAGCGTGGTGAGGCCCAATGTCAGCAGGCAGATCCAGAACCGATGGCTGCGTCCCGCGATATGATCGGCGGCCAGGGTCGCTGCGGCGGAGACGGCGCCTACCACCATGACCAGCCCCATCTGGTTCTTCTCGTACCAGAGACCGCGCCACAGGCCGGCGTTGTCGAACTGGTGCACCCCGACCTTCGGATAGCCGAACACCATGATCAGGCTGCCGACCGCCATCACCAGACAGGTGTACATCAGGACGCGCGGCAGGGCGTCGTCTCGGAACCGGGCGCCCAGATAGATGGCGAAGGCGCTGTTGATCGCCATGGCGATGACGCGGCGTTCAGTGACCTCGGGGTCGATGGACCAGTATTTTGAGACGAAACACAGGGCGACCAGGGCGAACATCATCAGCCATGCCGGCCAGGCGCGGATGACCTTGTCGAAGCGAAAGACGATCAGGCCGGCGATGACGGCATAGACCGGCAACCAGATGAACCGCAGGATCGGCGTCTCGACCTGGGTCGGCGCGATGACGGGCGCGATAAGGGCGCCGGTCAGCATGAAGATGACGAAGCCGGCCGCCCACTGTTCCCACAGCGGCGGAGAATCATCCGGGATATGAACGGGCGGTTCACGCACGGGCGCACAGTCCTTTGCGGCGCTTAAGGAACCGTGAGTGCGGCGGTGAAGGCGGCGAGGCCCTGCTCCAGATCGGCGATGAGGTCCGCAGGATTTTCAAGACCGACATGCAGTCGGACCAGTTCGCCCTCAAGCGCGGGCGGATGGTTGCGGTAGGCCATCTGATGGGTTTCGTGAGTGATCAGGCTTTCGAACCCGCCCCAGGAATAGCCCAGACCGAATAGGGTCAGGGCGTTCAGCAACGCCTCGCCCGCCGCCCTGTCGCCGCCCTTCGTGACCACGCCCATCAGGGACGCGGCGCCGGTGAAATCTCGCCGCCACAGGTCATGGCCGATCGAGCCGGGCAGGGGCGGGTAGAGTACGCGGGAAACCTCGGGCCGGGCTTGCAGCCATTCCGCCACGATCAAGCCTGACCGCGCCTGTTCGGCATACCGCAGCGGCAGAGTCCGCAGGCCGCGCAGCGCCAGCCAGGCGTCGTCGGGCGACACATGCCAGCCGAGGTCTTCGATGGCGTCGCCGATGGCGCGCAGGCAAGCGGGATTGTTCGAAGAAATACTGCCCATCAGAACGTCCGAATGACCGCCGACATATTTGGTGACGGCCTGAACGCTGACATCCACGCCATGGGCCAGCGGGCGATAGGCGAGGCCCGCCGCCCAAGTATTGTCCACCACCGTCAGCACGCCTCGCGCGCGGCAAACCTGGGCTACGGCGGCGACATCGACAATTTCGAATGTGAGGGAGGCTGGCGACTCCATCAGCACCAACCGGGTGCGTTCGCCGATGGCGGCCAGAACAGTCTGCGCGTCTGCGTCTGCGGACAAAAAGCGGGTCGTGACGCCGCGGTCCGATTGATACCGACTCAGGAACCGGCGCGTCGGACCATAGACGGCGTCTGTCGTGATCACCTCGTCGCCTGGCCTCAAAAGCGCCAGCAGCGGGACCGTGACCGCCGCAAGGCCCGACGGAACGAGGAAGGCCTCCTCCGCGCCCTCCAGATCGGCCAGGGCGCGGCGAAGATCGCGGGCGGCGCTGGTCCCGCTGAGGCCATAGGTCGGCCCATCGGTCTCGTCGCGCATGACGGCTGTGCTGTCGCTCAACATCGTCGAGGCGCGTTCGATCGGTGGATTGACGCCGCGCCGACCCTGGCCGCGTCGCGTGGCGGCGGCGATCAGGCGGGTGCGGTCCGAAAGCGGCGACATGGTTCCTCCGATGGGTTGCGGATCGACCCCTAAAGGCCTCTAAAGCCAGCGGGGCGCAAGCGGCGAGGGATAGGAACGCGATGCGGTGCTGGACGATCGGAGCGATGGCCGTTGTGCTGATGACGACGGCATGCGGGCGCAAGGACGCCAGCCCTGCGCCGGAAACCAGCCCTGTCACGTCCGCGCAAGCGTCCTCGGCTGCGGTCGCGAAAAGCCCGACGCTGGCCGCCATCAAGCGCCGCGGTCGCCTGAAATGCGGCGTGCATCAGGGGTTAGTCGGCTTTGCCTACACCGACAATCGCGGCCAGTGGCGCGGCTTCGACGTGGACTTCTGTCGCGCGACGGCGGCGGCGGTGCTGGGCGATGCCGATGCGGTGCGGTTCGTGCCTCTGTCGGCGTCGGATCGTTTCACGGCGCTGAACGACGGCCGCATCGATGTGCTCTGGCGCAACTCGTCCTGGACGATGAGCCGCGACGCGGGCGAGGGGTTCGTCTTCGCCGGTATCAACTATTACGACGGCCAGGGCTTTCTGGTCCGGCGCTCGCTGAACCTGAACAGTGCGACAGAACTGACGGGCGCGCGGGTGTGCGTTCAGTCGGGTTCGACGTCCCAGGCCAACGCCGCCGACTATTTCCGGTCTCGCGGCATCGAATATCGGCCCGTCGTGTTCGAGACTGAGGAAGCGGCGCGCGACGCCTATGGCCGTGAAGATTGCGACGCGTTCAGCGCCGACATCTCCGCGCTAGCCGCCGCGCGGACTGTGCTGACCAATCCCAACGAGCATGTGATCCTGTCCGATGTGGCGTCCAAGGAGCCGCTGGGGCCGGTAGTCAAGGCGGGCGACGAACGCTGGGCCTCGACCGTCCGCTGGACCCTGAACGCCCTGATGCTGGCCGAAGAACTCGGGGTCACCAAGGCCAATGCCGAAGATCAGTTTAAGACCGCGACCGACCCGCGTGTCCGGCGTTTGCTAGGCGTCGAGGGCGAGTTCGGTCTTATGCTGGGTCTATCCGAAGACTGGGCTAAGGACGCGGTCGAAGCCGTCGGAAATTATGGCGAGATTTTCGATCGTAATCTGGGATCACAATCGGCGCTCGACCTGGCGCGCGGTTTGAACGCACAATGGAACGCGCGCCCGGCCGGCTTGATCTATGGCCTGCCGATCCGATAAGCGCCGACGCTTGCATCGCTTCCTGGGGGACAGATGACCGAGACGAAACGCGGCGGCCTTGCGCTGCACTGGCTGATGTTGATCGGTTTCGCGGTCGGTCTGATCGGGGGATTGCTGGTCAATCTGGCGGTCGGGGCCGATGCTGCCTGGGTGGTCTGGCTGACGGACAACGTTACCGGGCCGATCGGTCAAATCTTCCTGCGCCTGCTGTTCATGATGGTGATCCCGCTGCTGTTCTCGGCCCTTGTGGTCGGGGTGGCGGAGATGGGCGATCTCAGCTCGCTGGGACGGGCGGGGATCAAGACGTTGCTTCTGACGGTTGTGGTGTCCAGCATTGCGGTGGTCATCGGTTTGGTGATGGTCAACGTCTTCCAGCCCGGGCGAGGCGTCGATCCGGCGGTGGCTCAGCAGCTGTTGGAGCAGGGCAAGGACGGCGCCGCCAGCATCGTTCAGACCGGGCGCGACAGCTCGATCCAGTTGGGCGATTTCTTCCTGGATCTGGTGCCGTCGAACGCAGTCACCGCAGCGGCGGAGAACGCGATCCTTCCGCTGATGATCTTCGCCCTGTTCTTCGGCATCGGTCTGGTCATGGCCAAGAGCCCGGCGACGGACCGGCTGCAAGAGGTGATCCAGGGGATCTTCGAGGTCTCCATGACCCTGATCAACCTGTTCATCAAACTGGCGCCGCTGGCCATCGCCTGTCTGATGTTCAACCTAGCGGCTCTGTTTGGATGGGATCTGCTGGTGCGGCTGGCGGCCTTCGTCGGCGTCGCGGTCGGCGCGATGGCGATCCATATGTTCGTGGTCTATCCGCTGGTGATCTGGCTGCTGGCCGGCCGCTCGCCCATCGCCTTCTTCAAGGGCGTGCGCGAGCCGATGGTGGTCGCCTTCTCGACCGCCTCATCCAATGCTTCGCTGCCGGTGTCGCTGAAGGCGGCCGAGGAGCAGTTGCACCTGCCGCGAAAAATCGCGCGTTTCGTGCTGACGGTCGGCGCCACCGCCAACCAGAACGGTACGGCCCTGTTTGAAGGCGTGACAGTGCTGTTCCTGGCCCAGTTCTTCGGCATCGACCTGACGATCACTCAGCAGGTCGTGGTCATGCTGGTCTGCATTCTGGGCGGCATCGGCACGGCGGGCGTGCCGGCCGGTTCGCTGCCGGTCGTGGCGATGATCCTGGTGATGGTGAAAGTGCCGCCGGAAGGCATCGGCCTGATCCTGGGCGTCGATCGCTTCCTGGACATGTGCCGCACGACGCTGAATGTCACGGGCGATCTGGTTCTGGCGACTGTCGTTTCGCGCGGCGAGGAAGACGAACCGATCGACGCCGACGATGTCGTCCCCGTGGCACCGCCGGCCTGATCTCAGCCGGTTTCGACGGGGGTGTCCGTTCGGGCGCCCCATTCAGCCCAGGAACCGTCATAAAGCCGCGACGAACGACCGAGTTCGGCTAAGCCCAGTGTCAGTATTGCGGCGGTCACTCCGGACCCACAGGTCGTGATCACGGGTCGGTTGATACCCACGCTGGCGTCCGCAAAGGCCTGCTCCAAGGCGGGGCCACGCTTCATCGTCCCGTCGTCGTTTAGCAATCGGCTGTAGGGGAGGTTGCGTGCGCCGGGCATATGGCCGCTGCGAACACCGGCGCGAGGTTCGGGCGCCGCACCTTCGAAACGCGGTGCGCCGCGCGCATCCACGACCTGGGCTTCCTGGGCCAAAACCACGCGCACATCATTCAACGAGGCGACAGCATCGGGTGTCATCTTGGCGTGGAAGTCTTTTGCATCTGCGACTGAAGGCCCGGAGACGGTTGGCAGGCCGTCGTCACGCCAGCGCGGCAGGCCACCGTCGAGCACCTGAACTCGCGTCGCGCCCATCGTCTTCAGCATCCACCAGACGCGCGCCGCCGAGAACAATCCGGCTGTATCATAAACGGCGATCTGGTCGTCGACGGAGAGGCCCAGCGTCCCGACTGACGCCCCGAAGGCCTCTGGCGTCGGCATCATATGGGGCAAAGCGCTGTCGCGATCCGATATCGCGTCCAGATCGAAGAAGACTGCGCCAGGGATATGGGCCTGTTCGAAATCGGCGCGCGCGTCGCGGCCGTCCAGATGCCAACTGCCATCGACGATCCGCAAATCTGGCGCGCCCAATCGCGCGGCAAGGTCCGTCGTGGAAATCAGCGGACTCATGGGCGAGACAGGCTCAGTTGGATGACGTCGGTGCGGCGAGAGCGGAAACCGGCCTCGCAATAGGCCAGATAAAAGTGCCAGAGCCGGCGGAATCTTTCGTCAAAGCCGGAAAGCTTGCTGATTGCGCCCCAGGACGCCTGGAAACGCTCATCCCAAAGCTTGAGCGTCGCAGCGTAGTCGAGGCCGAACCGTTCCACCGACTGCCATGACAGTCCGGCTTTCGACACGACTGGCGCCAGCCGGTCTTCGGAGGGCAGCATTCCGCCGGGGAAGACGTACTTTTGGATAAAATCCGTCCGGGCATTGTATTCGTCGAACAGGTCGTCCTGGATCGTGATGATCTGCAGTCCGGCCTTGCCGCCGGGCCAAAGGACGTCGTGGACTTTGCCGAAATAGGCGGGCCAGTACTCCATGCCCACAGCCTCGAACATCTCGATGGACGCCACCCGATCAAATCGACCCTGCACATCGCGGTAGTCGATGAGCTGAATATCGGCGCGGTTACTCAGCCCCGCGTTGAACATGCGCTGGCGAGCGAAATCGTGCTGCTCTTTGGAGATCGTAATCCCAGTGACGTCGGCGCCGATCTCGCGCGCCGCAAACTCGGCGAAGCCGCCCCAGCCGCAGCCGATTTCCAGCACCGACATGCCCGGTCGAAGATCCATCATTCGGGCCAAGGCGGCGTATTTCTCATGCTGCGCCATCTCCAGAGCCTCACCATCACGGCTGAAGCGGGCCGATGAATAGGTCATCGTGCCGTCCAGCCACTGGGAATAGAAGGCGTTGCCCAGATCATAGTGGGCGTGGATGTTTTTCTTCGATCCGGTCTTGCTGTTACGATTGGTACGGTGACTCAGCCAGTTGACCACCCACATGATCAGGTTGCCGTCGAACAGACGCCGGATGTGATCGTAGTTGTCCACCAAGGTTTCGAGCAGACCGGCCAGGTGCGGACTGTCCCACTCGCCCGCGATATAGCCTTCGGCGAAGCCGATATCGCCGGCCGCGAGTACGCGGCGTGCGAACCGATAGTCGCGCACGGTCATTATGCCGCTGGGGCCCGGCTGCTTGCCTTGAAGCACATGGGTCTCGCCATTGGGCAGTTGCACCGTCAAGCGGCCGAAGGTCCAGTTGGCAGCCAGGAGCCGCAGCAACATGGCGAACACGCGCGGTGTTCGGCTGGCGACGGCTTCGATATCGGCGTGTGCGACGCTCATTTTTTGACTTTCAACGCGGAATATAAAGGGGGTCAATCACGGTCGCTGTGGTCGTCGCCGCGACCGGAAACGGTCTTCAGGGCAGCGAGCGCCCGGGCGCGACCCTTCTCATGTTCGACGACCGGTTTGGGGTAATCGCGCCCTAGAACGATTCCGGCGTCGCGCAGCACTTCAGCGGGTGCGGTCCAGGGTGACTGTAGCCAGCGGTCCGGCAGGCGGCGAAGTTCCGGCACCCACCGACGGACATAACCGCCGTCTGGATCAAACTTTTCGCCCTGCGTAATGGGATTGAAAATGCGGAAGAAGGGGGAAGCGTCTGCGCCCGAGCCTGCGACCCACTGCCAGTTCTGCACATTGCTGGCCCGGTCAGCGTCCACCAGCGTGTCCCAGAACCAGGCTTCGCCTTCGCGCCAGTCGATCAGCAGATGTTTGATCAGGAAGGAGGCGACGACCATCCTAACCCGATTATGCATCCAGCCCGTCGTCCAGAGCTGGCGCATACCGGCGTCCACCAACGGGTATCCGGTCCGCCCCTGTCGCCACGCCTTAAGGCTCGCGTTGTCCTTATGCCAGGGCATGGCGTCATATTCGGGACGGAACGCGCGCTCGGCGATGTAGGGAAAATGGTGCAGCAGGTGCGCGGAGAACTCGCGCCAGCCGATCTCAGCAATAAATTTGTCAGACTCCGCCGACGACACCTTGCCATCTTTGGCTGCCTGTTGGGCTCGGTCTATCGCACGCCAAGGGCTGATCTCGCCCCAGTGAAGATGCGGCGACAGGCGGCTGTTGGCGCCTTGCCGGTCGGGAAAGTCGCGATCCTTCGCATAGGTCTTCAGGCCGGATGGTATGAACCTGGATAAAGCCTGCGAGGCCCCATCCTCCCCCGGCGTCCAGTCGAAGCCTTTGGACCAATCCGGACGGTGGGGGTGCAGCTTCCAGCCGTCGAGGTCGTCGGATTGAACCGTTTCGGGCGTCTGGATTTGGCGCGGTCCCGTTGTGTGAGCCGGCGCCTCGGCCGTAGCCAACAGGGCCCTTAAGAACGGGGTGAAGACCTTGTACGGTTGGCCCGAGCCGTTCAGCACCTCGCCCGGGCGGCAGAGCAGGGCGCCATTGAAGCCACGGCATTCGACTCCGTCCGCCTTGAGCGTGTGAGCAATTTCGGCGTCGTGCTCAAACGCCTCAGGTTCAAACAGGCGGTTCATGAAGACGGTGTCGGCATCAGTTTCGGCGATCAGCGCCTGAAACTGGGTCAGAGCATCGCCCTTGCGCAAAATCAGGCGCGAACCGCGATCTTGAAGCGCCGCATCCAGCGCCCTCAACGACTTGTCGAGCCACCAGCGCGACGCGGCACCCATCGGCCGCTCGACATGCTCGTCCAGAATATAGACGGGCAGGATTGGTCGCCCCGTCTCCGCCGCGTGGTTCAGGGCGGGATTGTCATGCAGTCGCAGATCGCGGCGAAACCACAGGATGACAGGTTTGGTGGCCACGCGGGCGAACTCCGTGATAACTTGCGCTCATCCCTTCAGAGCGCCACCTGATGGCCCAATAGCTGCGGCAAAAGCCGCCTCCACAACACCGAACGTCGAAAGAGCCGCCTCGTGAGCCGACCCAACGCTGTCATTACGTTGTCCGAAGGTCTTCGGACGCCTGTCGTCATCGGCGGCGGCGCAAGAATCGCTTTCATCGCCGGTCCTTGCCAGATGGAGAGCCGCCAGCACGCGCTGGAGACGGCCCATGCCCTGAAGGAAATCGGCGAGCGGTTGAACGTCGGCATCATCTACAAGACCAGTTTCGACAAGGCGAACCGGACCAGCGCCAGCGCCGCGCGGGGCATCGGTCTGAAAGACGCCATGCCGATCTTCGCCGAGATTCGCGAGGCGACCGGCCTGCCAACCCTGACGGACGTCCACTCCGAGGTTCAGTGTGGTCCGGTCGGCGAGGTCGTCGATGTGTTGCAAATCCCGGCCTTCCTCAGCCGCCAGACCGACCTGCTGCTGGCCGCCGCCGCCACCGGCAAGGCGATCAACATCAAGAAGGGTCAGTTCCTGGCTCCTTGGGACATGAAGAACGTCATCGCCAAGGTCGTCGGCGCCGGCAATCCGAACGTCATGGCCTGCGAACGCGGCGCCAGCTTCGGCTACAACACTCTGGTCAGCGACATGCGAGCGCTTCCGGTGCTGCGAGAGATCGGCTGCCCCGTCGTCTTCGATGCGACCCACAGCGTTCAGCAGCCGGGCGGGCAGGGCGCGTCGTCGGGCGGTCAGCGCGAGTTCGTGCCGGTGCTCGGGCGCGCGGCGGTGGCCGTCGGCGTCGATGCAGTCTTCATGGAAACGCACCAGGATCCGGATAATGCGCCGTCGGATGGCCCAAACATGGTGCCGCTGAGCCAGTTCGAGGCCCTGGCCGCCGAACTGATCGCCTTCGACGACCTGGCCATCAAGATCGGGGCCAAGGCGCCGGTGGCGCGGGCCGCCTGAATCCTCTAGGTCGGACCTATGTCTGACACCTTGGATCTGGGCGCCCTTCAAAGCCTGTTGGAGCGCGTGCGCGGCCTGAAGATCGCCTGCGTCGGCGATCTGATGCTGGATCGCTACGTCTATGGCGAGGTGAGCCGCATCTCGCCCGAGGCGCCGATCCCTGTGCTCCGCACCAGCCGCACCGTCGCCATGCCGGGCGGCGTCGGCAACGTCGCGCGTAATATCGCGGCTATGGGTGGGGTGGCGCGGCTGGGCGCCGTGATCGGCGACGACGCGGCTGGAGCGGAACTGACCGCTCTGATCGCCGCCGAGCCGCACATAGAAGACGTCGTGGCGAGGCCGGCAGGCGCGTCCACCATCGTGAAGACGCGCTTCGTTTCGGGAGGGCAACAGCTGTTGCGTTTGGATGACGAGGCTGCGCCGACCTCGATCCAAGGCTCGGACGCGTTTGCAGACGCTTCGGTGTATTTGCTCTCAGATTACGCCAAGGGCGTCGTCAGCGATGCACTTCTGGCTTCGGCGCTGAACGCGGCGCAGACATCGGGTGCGCCGGTTGTCGTCGATCCAAAGGGAAGGGACTTCGCTCGCTACGGCGCGGTCGATGTCATCAAGCCCAATGCTTCGGAACTGGCCGGCGCCACAGGCCTGCCAGTCGGGACGGACGCCGAGGTCGAGACGGCGCTGGCCGCCTTGCTGGCCGCCACGACCGTCAAGGCGATCATCGTCACCCGTGCGGGCAAAGGCATGAGCCTGGCGCGGCGCGGCGAACCGGTGAAGCACTTCCCCGGCCGGGCGCGCGAGGTCTTCGACGTGTCTGGCGCGGGCGATACAGGCCTGGCCGCGATCGGGTTGGCGCTGGGCGCCGGCGCGTCGCTGAAGATGGCGGTCGAGTTCGCCATCCTGGCCTCGGGCGTGGTTGTCGGGAAGGCCGGCACAGCCGTGGTGACACCCGCCGAGCTGATCGAAGCCGAACTGAGCCAGCACGCCACCGCTGCGGTATCCAAGGTGACGCCGCTCGACGAGCTGGCGGTTGAGGTTGAAGGCTGGCGGCGTCAGGGCCTGAAAGTCGGTTTCACCAACGGCTGTTTTGACATCCTGCATCGCGGCCATGTCGCCTATCTGACGCAGGCGCGCAGCTGGTGCGATCGTCTGGTCGTGGCGCTGAACACCGACGCCTCCGTCAAACGACTGAAGGGCGAGGGGCGACCTTTGAATGATCTGGACAGTCGCGCCGTCGTCATCGGTGGGCTGGCCAGCGTCGACCGCGTCACTAGCTTCGATGATCCGACGCCGATCGCCCTGATCGAACGGCTGCGTCCTGATGTTCTGATCAAAGGCTCGGACTATACGCGAGAGGGCGTCGTGGGCGGCGATCTGGTCGAAAGCTGGGGTGGGGAGGTCAAGCTGGCGGATTTCAAGGACGGCTATTCGACCACGCGAACGATCGAGAAGATGACGGCCGGTCCTCAAGTAGCGGCAGCGATAGGACAAGAGTGATGACGCCGAGAATGATCGTCGTGACCGGAGGCGCCGGTTTCATCGGTTCAAACATCGTTGCGCGGCTGACAGCCGAGACCGCCTATGATGTCGTCGTCTGCGATCGGTTGGAGACGGCCGACCTGGCCAAGTGGAAGAACCTGGCCAAACACGCGATCGCTGACTTCTGGTCGCCCGAAGAATTGTTCGAACAGCTGGAGCGCCACGCCGAGCGGATTGAGGCCGTGGTGCATATGGGCGCGATCTCTTCGACGACCGAGCCGGACGCCGACCTGATGCTGCGGACCAACTTCACTCTGTCCCGTGACCTGTGGGACTGGTGCGCAATCCGGGGATCGCGGATGATCTATGCGTCTTCCGCTGCCACCTATGGCGGCGGCGAAACGGGCTTCAACGACGATGACGATGCAGACTCATTGTCGCAGCTTCGCCCGCTAAACGCGTATGGCTATTCGAAAATGCTGTTCGATCAATATGCAGTGCGGCAGGCGGATCGCGGTCAGGCGCCGCCACAGTGGGCCGGGCTAAAATTCTTCAATGTCTATGGCCCGAACGAAGGTCACAAAGGCGGAATGATGTCGGTCGTGGCTCAAATCTGGCCCAAGGTCGCGGCAGGCGAGACCGTGACCCTGTTTCGGTCGCACAATCCGAACTATGCGGATGGCGGCCAGATGCGAGACTTCGTCTACGTCGACGATGTGGTCGATATCATCGAGTTTTTGCTCCAGTCGCGGCAGGTCTCTGGCATATTCAACGCCGGCTCGGGCCAGGCGCGGTCGTTCGCCGATCTTGCCCGCGCCACCTTCGAGGCCGCCGGCAAGACGCCGTCCATCGACTATGTCGATACGCCCCTGTCGATCCGTGACCGCTACCAATATTTCACCGAAGCCCGCATGGATCGCATCCGCGCCGCAGGCTTCGAGGGTCAATCCACGCCGCTGGAAGAGGGCGTGCGGCGCTACGTGCAGGACTTCCTCGCCACGGCTGATCCGTACCGCTGATGCGTCGGCTGACCTTCAGGCAATGGGTCGGATATGCAGGCTTCGCCGCCGTCTTCGTGCTGACGGCGGCCGTCGCGGTGTGGAGCGGCGACATTCTGAGGGCAGGGCTGGATCCGCAGGTGCCGTTCCAGACCTACAAGCCGCCGCCAGCACCCGACTATCGAAAGACATCCTCCTGGGCGCTGATCGACCAGGGCGCGCCGAACCAGGCGGCGATCTTCTTCGTCATGCCGACCACCTTCGATGGTGGCGCCGAGTGGAATGGGCCGATCGACGATGCGCGGGCCAACGCCTATATGCGGCGCGTCGTGCTGCCGAACTATGCGTCGCCCTTCGCCCGAGAAGGCCGGGTCAGCGCGCCGCTCTATCGCCAAGCCAGCCTTTATACCCGGCTAACCTTGCGTGACGACGCGCGCGAGGCGCGCGCCTTCGCCTATGAGGACGTGAAGGCCGCCTTCGAATTGTGGCTGCAACAGCATCCCGCCGGCCCCATCGTTATCGCCGGCGTGGAACAGGGCGGAGAGCTGACGGCGCGTTTGGTTCGCGACCAACTCCGCGCCGATACGGCGCTGAAAGACAGGCTTGTCGCCGCCTATCTGATTGAGACCCTGGTCGGGCGCGAGATGTTCCGGCAGGCGATCTCGCCCTGCGATGCCGCCGATCAAACGGGATGTATCGTGGCGTGGGCGTCGGTGCAGGACGGCGACGAAACGGGCGCGCGGCGCAAGCTGAGACGCGCTCTGGAATGGGATGATCGCGGCGATCTGGTGAACCTGTCCACTGACCCCATCTGCGTGAATCCGGTAACGGGTGCTGCGAGCCAGCCACGTGCCGCAGCACGTCAGCACAGCGGCGCCACCAATGCGACCGGCCTGGAATGGGGAGCCCGACCGGCCCTGACTGGCCGGCTGATCTCCACCGAATGCCGTGGCGGTCTGTTGTGGCATAGCGCGCCGGACGCCGATTTCTTGACTGCTGGCGGCAGTTGGGCTGATCGGCGCAAGATCGTCCCCTACAATCTTTTCTACGGCGACATCGAGCGTGACGTCAGCGTGCGTCTCGCGGCCTGGCGGGCCAAGCACGGTCTTTAAGGCGGTCGTCCTCTCGGTTTGTCTGGCGCCGCTCGCGCGCAGCGGGTAGGCTTGCCGCGTCAGGGAGGGATCTGAATGGACGTGACCACCATCTTCGCCGGCGTCGTGCTGCTGCTGGCCATTGTGCTATTGATCAGCGTGATCAAGATCGTGCCGCAAGGCCGTGAATTTACGGTCGAACGCTTCGGCAAATACACGAAGACACTGAGCCCGGGCATCGGCTTTTTGACGCCATTCGTCGAACGCGTCGGCCGCCGCATGAACATGATGGAACAGGTGCTGGACGTGCCGACCCAGGAGGTCATCACCAAGGACAACGCCATGGTGAAGGTCGACGGCATCGTCTTCATCCAGGTGATGGATTCCGCCCGCGCCGCCTATCGCGTCGACGATCTGCCCTATGCGATTTCGCAGCTGTGCATGACCAATCTGCGGACCGTTGTCGGTTCGATGGAACTGGACGAGGTGCTGAGCCAGCGCGACAGCATCAACACGCGCCTGCTGCATGTGATTGACGCGGCCACCGAGCCGTGGGGCGTCAAGGTCAATCGGATCGAGATCAAGGACCTGACCCCGCCGACCGACATCACCAATGCCATGGCTCGCCAGATGAAGGCCGAGCGTGAACGTCGCGCCGTCATCACCGAGGCCGACGGCGAGAAATCCGCCGCCATCGCTCGCGCCGAGGGCGCCAAACAGGCCGCCATCCTTCAGGCCGAGGGTCGCAAGGAAGCCGCCTTCCGCGACGCCGAGGCGCGCGAGCGCGAGGCCGAAGCCGAGGCCCGCGCCACGGCCATGGTGTCGGAAGCCATCGCCCGCGGGGACGTCAACGCCATCAACTATTTCGTGGCTCAGAAGTACGTCGAGGCCTTCGCGGAACTGGCCCGCAGCCCGCAGCAACGCACCGTCATCGTGCCCGCCGAAATGGGCGCCCTGGTCGGCACGATCGCCGGCATCGGCGAGATGGTCAGCCTGGCTAAGGATCAGAACTCGGCTGCGACGCCGCCCGTGCGGCCCGCGCCGCCCCGCCGCCCCGCCGGGGGCTCCGTTCCACCCTCGGCCTGATCGAAGGAGGCTGACCGATGATGTCGCTTGCTGATCTCTATGTCGCCCAGCCGTTCTGGATTTGGTTGGCGATCGGGGTTCTGCTGCTGGCGGTCGAGGCGATGTTCTCGACCGAATGGCTGCTGTGGCCCGCTGTTTCGGCCGGCGTCGTCGCGGTCATGACGGCGGCTGGCGTGCGGTTGGGGCTGCCGGGCGAGGTCGCCGTGTTCGCTATTCTGACGGTCATCGCCACCCTGCTGTCCCGCCGCCTGATTTCCAAAGCCAATCCCGACGGTCCCGACATCAATGACCGAGACAGCCGTCTGCTCGGCCAGCGCGCGCGGGTGGTCGAAACGTTCGTCTCGGGCCGCGGTCGCGTCTTCATCTCCGGCGCTGAATGGCCGGCGGAGATCGTGGGCGAGGCGCCGGTCGAAGGACAGGATGTCGTCGTGATGCGCGTGAACGGCTCTTTGCTGACGGTGCAATCACCCGTCTGAACGCAACGGTCGCATCGGCGTTCGTCAGGCATGACAGACAGCCAGAACGCCGTCACGGACGGCTTGCCGACACCCAGGCGCTATTGGGCCATCGTGTCCATCGGCTTGGGCATCACGCTTGCCGTTCTGGATGGCGCGATCGCCAATGTCGCCCTGCCGTCGATCGCGCAGGATTTACAGGCGTCATCGGCCGCCTCGATCTGGATCGTCAACGCTTATCAGATCGCCATCGTGGTCGCTCTTTTGCCACTGGCGTCGTTCGGCGAGATCGTTGGCTATCGGCGTGTGTCACAGGCGGGTCTGGCCGTGTTCACCCTGGCCTCCATCGCGTGTGTGTTCGCCAACTCCATCGAGACGCTCAGCCTCGCACGCGTTGTTCAAGGTTTTGGTGCAGCGGGCATCATGAGCGTCAACGGAGCCTTGGTCCGTTACACCTATCCGCAGCGACTGCTGGGTCGCGCAGTCGGGATCAACGCGGTGATCGTTTCGCTGGCGGCGGCGGCGGGGCCGACCATCGCCAGCGCTATCTTGGCTGTCGGACACTGGCGCTGGCTGTTTGCGCTGAATGTGCCGATAGGCCTGTTAGCAGTGTCGCTGGCGGGTTTCACCCTGCCGCACAACCGACTTCAGCCGCGAAAGCTGAACTGGCTCGGGGCCGCGCTGAACGCTGCGGCGTTCGGCCTGCTGATCACCGGCCTTCAATCACTGGCGCATGGCGAAGCGGCCGTTTTGGGTTTCGGTCTGACAGGGGCAGGGCTGGCAGCCGGGATCTTGCTGATTCGCCACGAGCGCTCACGGACGTCGCCGCTGATCCCCCTCGACCTGCTGGCGCGACCGATGTTCAGCCTGTCGGTCGCAACATCGGTCATATCCTTCACCGCTCAGATGATGGCGTTCGTGGCCTTGCCCTTCTTTCTCCAGGGAGCGTTGGGGCTTACGGCGGTCCAGACCGGCTTGCTTATGACGCCTTGGCCACTGGCGACCATGATCGCAGCGCCGCTGGCCGGCCATCTGTCTGATCGCTATTCGGCGGGCGTGCTAGGCGCCATCGGCCTTAGCCTGTTTGCTTTCGGCCTGATGGCGCTCAGTTTTCTCCATGCCGATTCGAGCCATTTCGACATCATCTGGCGAATGGCCCTTTGCGGCGCGGGCTTCGGATTTTTCCAGTCGCCCAACAATCGCGCTATGTTGTCGGAGGCCCCGAAAGATCGTGCCGGCGCAGCGGGCGGCACCCTGGGCATGGCGCGGGTCGTCGGGCAATCCCTGGGCGCCGTGGTTGTGGCTTTCCTGCTGTCGGCCGCGCCGATCAACGGCGTCGATCACGGGTTCCAGATCGCGGCTGTCACAGCCCTGTTCGGCGCGGTGATGAGCGGGTCGCGCGTCCGCCGACGTCCCGCCGAGCCGGACAAGGAGGTCGAGGCGGTCTAGCGCCGGGGCAGTTCCGCGACACCGCGATTCGCCAGTTGGTCGGCGCGTTCATTCAGTTCATGGCCGGCATGGCCCTTCACCCACCGCCATTTCACGTCGTGACGCAGGCGTGCTGAATCCAGCCGCTGCCAAAGGTCAGCGTTCTTGACCGGTTTCTTATCCGCAGTCAGCCAACCGCGCGCCTTCCAGCCGCGCATCCATTCGGTGATTCCCTGCATCACGTACTTGCTGTCGGTATGCAGTTCGACCTTGCAGGGCCGTTTCAGGGCTTCCAGCGCCATGATCGCGGCCATCAGCTCCATGCGATTGTTGGTCGTGTTGGGCTCGCCGCCCCTCAGTTCCTTCTCGTGGCCACCGCCGGCCTGAAGCACGGCGCCCCAGCCTCCAGGGCCCGGATTGCCCTTGCAGGCGCCGTCGGTGTGGATGATGACGTGATCGGAGGGACTCATGGTCGCGCAGACCTACAGCCTCCCTTGGCGCGGGGCCATCACTGCGCCTATATGCGGGTCGAATAAGAGTGGATGGGATCGGATGACCGATCCCCGCGAGGAGATTAGCCATGGGCTCCATGAGCATCTGGCATTGGGCCATCGTCATCGTCGTCATCGCGCTGCTGTTCGGCGGCCGGGGCAAGCTGTCGGGCATCATGGGCGACGCCGCCAAGGGCATCCGCGCCTTCAAGGACGGCCTGAAGGACGAAGACAAGAAGGACGGCCCGCACGAAGGCGTCAGCTCGCTGCCGCGCACCGAGGCGGAAAAGGAAGAGCTGAAGCGCTAGTCGTCGTCTGTAAGGGCTGACGCATGGGCGGGCTCGGCCCCGGTATCGGGGGTTTCGAATTAGTGGTGATCGGTCTGGTGGCCCTGCTTGTCGTGGGGCCGAAGGACCTGCCTGTCCTGATGCGTCGCGTCGGTCAGATGGTCGCCAAGGCGCGCGCCATGGCCAATGAGTTCCGATCCAGTTTCGACGAGATGGCGCGTCAGTCCGAACTGGACGACCTGCGCAAGGAGGTCGAGGCGCTGCGGACAGGGCAGGGGGCCATGTATCCTTTGGGCGCCGAGGCGGACGCCGCGTTCAAGGACATAAACGCCGGATTGACCGGGCCGACTGCGGCGGCTGCCCTGCCTGCGCCGGAGCCGGAGGCGCCGGTCATGACGCCTGCGGTCGACGAATGGCCGGATACGCAGGCGGCGGTTGAGCCGGTCGCGACAACAAAACCCAATCGAACCGCCTCAAATGCAAAGACGGGGGCGGCTGTCTCCGGATCGGCGCCGGCCAAACCTCGCTCAACCGCCAAACCGAAGACCGCCGCGCCTGCGGCCAAGACCAAGCCTGCAGCCGCCAAGTCCAAGACCTCGCGCAAGAAAGCCGCTGACCTGTGACGCCTTCCGATCGTGACGAGGCTGAGATCGAGGCGTCGCGCGCGCCCCTGATGGATCACCTGATCGAGCTGCGCGGGCGGCTGCTCATCTGTGTGGTGGCTTTCTTCCTGGCCTTCATCCTCTGCTTCGCTTTCGCCAACCAGATCCAGATTGCGCTGATCAAGCCGTATCAGGCCGCTGTGGCGATCCATGCCGCTGCCCTGGCGACCGGCGGCCACGCCAATCCCATCGAACTGATCGCTGTGATGACAGGGATCAAACCCTATCCGCCAGGCAGCGCCGCCGTTGTCCAGCTGATTGCCACGGCGCCGCTGGAACAGCTCTTCACCAAGATGAAGATTGCGGCTTTTGGCGCGGCGGTCCTGACATTCCCCGTCATGGCGTGGCAGATGTACCGGTTCGTGGCGCCGGGCCTCTATCGTAACGAGCGTGGGGCGTTTCTGCCGTTCCTGATCGCCGCGCCTGTGATGTTCTGCCTGGGCGGGGCATTGGTCTATTACGTCATGCTGCCGTTCGTAATGCTGTTCTCGCTGAGCCAGCAGGTCGCCACCGACGGCATATCCGTGGCGCAAACCACCAAGATTTCCGACTACCTCAGCTTGGTGACCTCGCTGCTGCTCGCCTTCGGGCTTTGCTTCCAGCTGCCTGTGGTGACGACCTTGCTGGGCCTCGCCGGTCTGATCAGTTCCAAGGTCATGGCGGCCGGTCGTCGTTACGCCATCGTCGCCGTGGTCGTGGTCGCGGCGGTCGTCACGCCGCCCGATCCGATCAGCCAACTGATGCTGGCCGTGCCGCTGGTCATTCTCTACGAGATTTCAATCTGGTGCGTGCGACTGATCGAGCTGCGCCGCAAGAAGGCGGACGATCTAGAAGCCGAGATCGCTTAGCGCCACGGCGGCGTGTCGGTCGCTGCTCGAAGCAGTCAAGCTACGCAAAAAGGGCCGGAGAGCGATCCCCGGCCCTTTGTCTTGGCTGCGTTCAGGAGATCAGCAGCTGTAGTACATGTCGAACTCGACCGGGTGCGGGTGCAGTTGCAGACGCATCACCTCTTCCATCTTCAGCTCGATGTAGCTGTCGATGAAGTCGTCATCCATGACGCCGCCCTTCTTGAGGAAGGCCCGGTCCTTATCCAGGTTCTCCAGCGCTTCACGCAGGGAGCCGCAGACCTCGGGGATCGAACCGCGCTCTTCCGGCGGCAGATCGTAGAGGTTCTTGTCGGCCGGCGCGCCCGGATCGATACGGTTCTCGATCCCGTCCAGACCGGCCATCAGCAGGGCGACGAAGGTCAGATAGGGGTTGCCCATCGGATCGGGGAAGCGAGCTTCCAGACGCTTGGCCTTGGGCGAGGAGACGTGCGGGATGCGGATTGAAGCCGAACGGTTGCGGGCCGAATAGGCCAGCTTCACCGGGGCTTCATAGCCGGGGACCAAACGCTTGTAGCTGTTGGTGGTCGAGTTGGCGAAGGCGTTGATGGCCTTGGCGTGCTTGATGATGCCGCCGATGTACCACAGACATTCCTGCGACAGACCGGCGTACTGGTCGCCGGCGAACTGGGGCTTGCCGTCCTTCCAGATCGACATGTGGACGTGCATGCCCGAGCCATTGTCGGCGAACATGGGCTTGGCCATGAAGGTCGCCGACTTGCCGTAGGCGTGGGCCACATTGTGGATCACGTACTTATAGAGCTGCAGGCGGTCGGCCATGGTCAGCAGGTCCGAGAACTTCAGGCCCAGCTCATGCTGAGCCGGAGCCACCTCATGGTGGTGCTTCTCGGGCTGAAGGCCCAGATCGCGCATGACGCCCAGCATTTCGCCGCGCAGGTCCTGTCCGGAATCGACCGGGTTGACGGGGAAGTAGCCGCCCTTGGGCCCAGGGCGATGGCCCATATTGCCTTCGGAATACTCAGCGCCGGTGTTGGCGGGCAACTCGGTCGAATCGTAGCTGTAGCCGGTGTCGTGCGGCTGGGTGGACCAGCGCACGTCGTCGAAGATGAAGAACTCGGCTTCCGGCCCGAAGAAGACCTGGTCGCCCACGCCCGACGACTGAACGTAGGACAGCGCCTTCTTGGCCATCGAGCGGCTGTCGCGGTTGTAGGGCTCGCCGGTGTCCGGGTTCAGCACGTCGCAGAACAGGAACATCGTTTTCTGCTGATAGAAGGGATCGATATAGGCCGTGGTCAGGTCCGGCTTGAGCAGCATGTCGGACTCGTTGATGGCCTTCCAGCCGGCGATCGACGAGCCGTCGAACATCGTGCCTTCGTTCAGGAAGTCCTCGTCGACCAGATCGACGTCGAAGGTGACGTGCTGCAGACGGCCGCGCGTGTCGGTGAAGCGGACGTCCACATATTGGACCTCCTCATCCTTGATCTCTTTGAGGATCTTGCTGGCGCTCATTCTCGAAAAGTCCTGTTCTTGTCGTTTGGGGAGGAGACCGGACAGCGACCCGAGGGCCGAGGGCCGGGGAGGGCAGTCAGGTCAGACGGCTTGGGCTCCGGTTTCGCCGGTGCGGATGCGGATCACCTCAGCGACGTCGGACACGAAGATCTTGCCGTCGCCGATCTTGCCTGTACGAGCCGAGGTCTGAATGGCCTCGACAACTGCGGGCGCGAGGTCGTCGGCGACGACAACCTCGATCTTGATCTTGGGCAGGAAGTCGATGACGTATTCTGCGCCGCGATACAGTTCGGAATGACCCTTCTGGCGACCATATCCCTTGGCCTCCAGCACAGTCATGCCTTGCACGCCCACGTCCTGGAGCGCCTCTTTGACGTCATCCAGCTTGAAGGGCTTGATGATGGCTTCAATTTTCTTCATGGCGACCCCGGAGCGGCGCACGGAATGCAGCGGCGCTCGGGCGCGAATGGGACACAGCAGGGCCGCTCAAAGCAAGCGATTTTCGCAGGCTGGCGAAGGATAATCGGAACGCGGATGATAGAAACCAACGACCCGGCGATCTGGCGCAATTTTCTGCCTTGGCCGAGCGCGGAAACGCACAAGCATGCGCGTGGACGTTTGGCGGTCGTTTCGGGAAAGGCGCATCATACCGGCGCTGCGCGACTTGCAGCTCATGCGGGTCTCAGGATGGGCGCTGGAGTCGTGCGAATCCTCTGTCCGCCAGATGCGGCGTCGGTGATCGCGCCAGCTGTGCAAGCGGTGATGTTGACGCCTTTTTCTTCACCGGAAAACTTAAGTCGAGAAGCCGCCGGCAGCGACGCCGTGGTGATCGGCCCGGCCGCAGGCCTGGACGACGCGACGATCGCAAACATTCAGTCGCTTGGTTCGACCGGCGCTGTTCTGGTGATCGACGCCGACGGCCTGTCGGTCTTCAAAGGTCGAACGGCTGAACTGTTCGCCGTGTTGGATCGCGACGATATCCTGACGCCGCATGAAGGTGAGTTTGATCGACTTTTCCCAGGCCTGCTCGCGAAGGGGCGAGAAACGGCCGTTAAAGATGCGGCGCGAGCGGCCCAGGCGACGATCGTCCTGAAGGGCGCTCAGACGCTGATCGCATCGCCTGACGGCCGCATCCGCCGAAACGAGAACGGCTCGCCTTGGCTGGCGACGGCCGGAACCGGCGACGTCCTGGCCGGCATGATCGGTGGATTGGTCGCCCAGCGCATGGACAGCTTCTATGCCGCTTGCGCCGCCGTCTGGCTTCATTCCGACGCGGCAGAGCGCTTTGGCCCGGGACTGACCTCAGACGACCTCTACGATGCCTTGCCGAAGGCGTTGTTTGAGCAGTGGAGTATCAAGAATCAAGAATGACATTCTTGAGTTTCGGTCCCGCAATTCAGGATCAATGAAAATCTCTAGATCCGGGCAGGATACGCACATCACGGGGATGGCGATGGGGCGGATGGCGGGGTGTCTGGGGATGGGCGACGACGTCGGCGCGAGCGAGTTGGACGGCGGTGTCGTGATCCTGGGATAGGCGGAACAGTTCGCTGGAGCGGTCGATGACGCGGCGGGCGACCAGATGGACGACGCCTTCGGGGCTTTTTTCCACCACGCCCTCGACCGCCATCAGGCGGGCGGCCATGACCTCGCGGCGGAACTGTTCGAACATCCGCGCCCACAGGACGACGTTGATGATGCCGGTCTCGTCTTCCAGGGTGACGAAGATGGCGTTGCCCTTGCCGGGACGTTGACGGACCAAAACCACACCGGCGACCTGCACCACGGTGCCGCCGCGTCGGGCCTCGGTCTGGAGGCAGGTCAGCAGCCCTTCCACTTCAAAGATCGGGCGCAGGATCGCCATGGGATGAGCCTTCAGCGACAGGCGCAGGGTCTGGTAGTCGGCGGCGACATGCTCGCCCAGCGGCATGACCGGCAGCCGAGCGTCGGGTTCGGCGCCCAACTCGCGCGCATCGGCGGCGGCGAACAACGGCAGCGGCGCGTCGTCGGGCAAGCGTCGTACGGCCCATAGGGCTTCACGCCGATCCAGCCCCAACGATCGGAAGGCGTCGGCGTCGGCCAGCTTGCGCATGGCGGCAGACGACAAGGCGGCGCGGCGGGCCAGAGTTTCGATGTTGGACAGGGAGAAGGCGCGGGCGGCGGCTAGCGCCTTTGCCCAGTCTTCGCGGAAGCCCTCAATCTGGCGCAGGCCGATCCGCAACGCTGGCGTTCTGTCCGAACCTTCCAGACTGTTGTTCCAACCACTGTAAGAGACATCGACCGGCCGCACCTCGACGCCGTGTTCGCGGGCGTCGCGTACGAGCTGGGCCGGGGCGTAGAACCCCATCGGCTGGCTGTTCAAAAGGGCGCAGGCAAAGGCCGCCGGATAGTGGTGTTTGATCCACGACGAGACATAAACCAGTTGGGCGAAGGAGGCGGCATGGCTTTCCGGAAAGCCGTAAGAGCCGAAACCCTTGATCTGATCAAAGCAACGCTGGGCGAAGGTCGGGTCATAGCCGCGTTCGATCATGCGGCCGACCATTCGATCCTCATAGGTGTGCAGGGTGCCGTCTCCCCGGAAGGTGCCCATGGCCTTGCGCAGACCATTCGCTTCCTTCTCGTTGAACTCGGCCGCAACCATGGCGACCTTCATCGCCTGTTCCTGAAACAGGGGAACGCCCAGAGTTTTTTCGAGCACCTGCTTCAGCTCGTTTTGGGGATATTGCGGTCCTGGCCTGGAATAGTCGGGCTCCTCCAGTTTATTGCGACGGCGCAGATAGGGGTGGACCATGTCGCCCTGGATCGGACCGGGTCGGACGATCGCCACCTGAATCACTAAATCGTAGAGGCGGCGTGGCTTCAGACGGGGCAACATGTTGATCTGGGCGCGGCTCTCGACCTGGAAGACGCCGATGGAGTCGCCCTTGCACAGCATGTCGTAAACGGCCGGATCGTCGCGCGGGATCGTATGCAGCGCCCAATCGTCCCCGTGATGAGCGCGGATCAGGTCGAACGCCTTGCGGATGCAGGTCAGCATGCCAAGCGCCAGCACATCGACCTTCATCAGGCGGAGTGCATCGATGTCGTCCTTGTCCCATTCGATGAAGGTGCGATCCGGCATGGCGGCATTGCCGATAGGGACCAGTTCGTCCAGCCGGTCCTGGGTCAGAACGAAGCCGCCGACGTGCTGGGACAGGTGGCGGGGAAAGTTCAACAGCCGCATAGCCAGCTTCACCGCACGCTGGATCATGGGATTGGCGGGGTCCAGACCAGCCTGCTCGACATGGCGTTCGCCGATCTCACTGCCCCAACTGCCCCATTGGCTGGAGGCCAGACGGGCGGTCACGTCCTCGGTCAGACCCAGCGCCTTTCCCACGTCGCGGATGGCGCTCTTGGGACGATAGCGGATGACGGTGGCGGCGATGCCGGCTCGCGCGCGGCCATAGCGTTCGTAGATGTGCTGGATGATCTCCTCGCGCCGCTCGTGCTCGAAATCGACGTCGATGTCGGGCGGCTCGCCACGGTCGGTGGAAAGGAAGCGTTCGAACAGTAGATCGGATTCCGCCGGGTCCACCGCCGTGATGCCCAGTACGTAACAGACAGCCGAGTTGGCCGCCGAACCTCGACCCTGGCACAAAATCCGCTTGTCGTTCGCCACCCTCACGATGTCGTAGATCGTCAGGAAATACGGCGCGTAGCCGGCCTTTGCGATGAAGATCAGCTCTTTATCCAGCAGCGCCTTGACCCTGTCGGGCACGCCGTCGGGATAACGCATCTCGGCGTGTCGCCAGGTCAGCTGTTCCAGCCAGCCCTGCGGCGTCTCATCAGGCGGGGTTGTCTCTTCCGGATACTGGTAACTGATGTCGCCCAGATCGAAGCCGATACGAGACAAGGCGTGCTGGGTCTCGACCAGGGCCTCGGGCGCATCGCGGAACAGGCGGGCCATCTCGTCGAGTGGTTTCAGCCAGCGTTCGGCATTGGCGTTCAGGCGTCGGCCTGCGTCCTCGATCGTCACGCCTTCGCGAATACAGGTCAGCACGTCCTGCAGATCGCGTTGGATCGGGTCGTGATAGAGTACATCGTTGACGGCCAGAAGCGGTGCGCCGCTTCGCTCTGACAGTGTCTTCAGCCGGGCCAGTCTTCGACGGTCGTCGCCGTTGCGCCCCATCACCGCGCCCAGCCAGACTGCGCCGGGCGATACATAGGTCAACTTTGCCAAGACTTGATCGATGCCGTTCAACCGTTCGCCCGGCATGAGGATCAGCAGCAGATCCTCGGGCGCGGCCAGCAGATCGCGCAGTCCGATCTCGCACTGCCCCTTCACCGCCCGGCGATTGCCCAAGGTCAGCAGCCGCGTCAGTCGTCCCCAGCCGGCGCGCGTCTCGGGATAGGCGAGGATGTCGGGCGTCCCGTCGTTGAAGACCAGACGCGCGCCGGTCGCCAGTTTGAACGTCGCGGCCCGATCCTTGACCATCTGTGACAGGGCTGGATCGTTCAGCGGATCCTCGACATAGGTCACTTCGCCCGGCCCGCCGCCGTCGCGCACGACATCGGGCGGCGACAGGCCGTCCTCGCGGATGGTCCGCAGGGCGCTCCAGGCCCGCACAACGCCGGAGACTGTGTTGCGATCGGCCAGACCCAGCCCCGACTGCCCTCTGAGGATCGCGGTCAGCACGAGATCCTTCGGATGCGACGCCCCGCGCAGGAAGGAGAAGTTGCTGGTCGCCGCCAGTTCGGCATAGGCGGGCGCGGTCATGCGAATAGGCCGTGGACAAACCAGCGCGGTTCGTCGGTCTCGCCATACAGGCCTTGGCGGAACAGCCAGAAACGACGACCCTCGCGGTCCTCGACGCGGTAATAGTCGCGGGTTTTCTGATCCGGCGCGCGCCACCATTCGCCGCCGATCCGCTCCGGCCCTTCGGCCAAGGCCACCTCATGCAGAACCCGGCGCCATCGGAAACGCAGGGGCGAACCGTCCGGCACCTCCGCCAGGGTTTCCACCGGCTGGGGCGGGTCGAACATCTGCAATGGCCGCAAGGGCGGATCGTCGGGATCGAGACCCGGCCATTCATGGGCCGTTCGCAGCGCCTTCATCGTCGCCGGAACCATCCGTCCGGCGCGCTCGGGGATGTGCGATCCCAGCGGTTCGAAACTCAACACCGCCTCGGGCCCCAGCCGCGCCGTCAATCGGTCGATCAGACGACTGAAATCCTCGCCGTCGGGGCGGTCGCCGTCCAGGCCGCGCTGAACCGGTTTCAACGTCTGCGTTTCCAGAACTGATAGCCGCATTTGATCGAAACCGAAGCCGGGATCCAGCGGGCTTGCCAAGGCCGCCAAACGTTCTCGAAACAGACGCAGCACCGTGTCCACATCGCGTGTCGGACGGCCTGTCCTCGCGACGATGCGGCGAACTTGGCCATCAACGCGGTAGAAGCCGGCCTCAAACGCCCGACCGCCCTGGCCCGCCTGGTCCAGACGATCGGCGGTGTCGATCAGCAGGTCGGACAGGACTCGTTCCACGTCCGCGTCGGTGATTATCGGTTCGAAAAAGACGCGGTTTACGACGATGGGTGGCGTCGGTCGGTGCGGGGTGATGCGGACATCTTCATCGCCGAGCACACGAGCCAGAAGTGCGGGGAAGTCCTTCCCAAAGCGGGCCGCAAGAGGCGCGCGCGGCCGGTCGTCCAGATCGGCGATCCTCTTCAGCCCGGCGCGCTGCAGCGCCTGGGCGTCACGGTCCGGCAACTCTAGCGCCGTGATCGGCAGTTGGCGCACCGCCTGTCGATCCTCGCCCGACGCGAACAGACCACCCCGCCCGAAACGCGCCAGGGCGCGCGCCGCCTGGGGTGTGGACGCCAGGGCGCTGCGCATCTCCAGGCCGATGCGACCCGCACGCTGATGCGCGGCGCGCACCAAGCCAGCCTCCCCACCGAACAGATGGGCGCAGCCGGTGACGTCCAGCAACAGACCGTGCGGCCCATCCTCGGCGATCATCGGAGTGAAGCGGCCGAAGTCTTCCAGCACCCGCAGCAGCAGGTCAGAATCCGCCTCGGGCCTATGGATGATGGTGCGCAGGGACGGCGTTCGCGCCCGCGCATCGGCCAAGGTCAGTCCGGGCGTCAGCCCCGCCCTTGCCGCCGCCGGATCGACGGCCGCCAGACGCAGAGCGCCGCCAACCTTCTCAACCAGAACGACCGGCGCGGGATCAGGTCCAATTTCAGGCGACGCGTCGCCCGCTATCGTCCCACGCCTCAGCCGATCGCTGGGCAGCCACGGGAACCATAGCGCCAGATAGCGGCGCCGGTTCGCGGAACGATCGGGCGTCACGATCCCACTCCAAGATCCAATTTTTCAGTTCGCCCCCGCCACGCCGCCGCAGCAGGGTAAGTGAGAAAGACGGATGACCAGGCGCGCCTCCAGCCAGAGAGGCGGAGGCTGTTGCCTTCACAGACCATCTTGTCTCTGCCGCACTGGGTGATGGCACGGCTCCAGCACGCACACAGAAAAGCGTTGCGCCTCCCAACTTGGCCGCCAGAGCAAGGCGTCGACTCGAGTTCAATGAGAGGGCTTTAGAATTGCCCCAGGCGCTAATAATAACAGATCCGACAGGAGGAGATTTTAATGATTCCTCACCAACAATGAGGAGATTTTTTATATTTGGGGCTTTGACTAGCAAAATTTTAGATGAATCAATTCCCATTTCTTCAATGCCACCGACATAGGGTGTCCCATGTTCTGAAGTCATCGTTGCATCCAATCCCCAGACAACATTCTGTCCATTTGCGGAAAGCATCCCGACCGCCAAAGCAAAGGCATTCACTGCAACTGCGTCTGCAGGATTGGCTGCATAGAGTTCGTGAATCGCTTCCTGCTTAAAAACACCAGACAACAGTCCAGGCGTCTGTTTTGAATGACAAACTTGTGGGCAGCCTTGGTCCAAGACCCTGAGTCGCTGCCGGACAAAAGATAAACGTTCAGCCCTGCACATGTTCTCCATTTGTTCTTTTTTGCATTGTGACGAGAGACTTTGTCAAGCCGTTATGTGGCGGCCAGATCGAGGATGACACGCGCGTCAGACCAGATCTGAACCGATCGCGGGACACAAAACGTTGTGCATCCGTTCACCACCCGATGCCTCGATAAGGACCCATCTTCATGGCCCACAAAACGCGTGAATTACGATCAACGGTGAATAAGGACGGGGTTCTAACGCTGTCGCTTGCGGAGATTGTGCTGGATGATCCGGCATCAGACGAAATCATTGTCCGTGTCGAGGCGGCGCCCATCAATCCGAGCGATCTCGGTTTGCTGCTTGGTCCGGCGGATGCAGCTTCTGTCCGCAGGGATGTGTCGGACGGCGCCCCTCAGCTTAGCCTCGATATTCCACCAGCGCGGATGGGCGGCATGGCTGGCCGGATCAACCAGTCGCTTCCGGTCGGCAACGAAGGGGCAGGGACCGTCATCGCTGCCGGTGATCAAGCGAAGGACTGGATCGGGCGTCGGGTCGGCATGATCGGGGGCGGCATGTACGCCGATCTGAGAAAGATCAAAACACGCGACGCCCTGCCGATTCCCGAAGGTGTGACGGCCGCCCAAGGCGCAGCCTTGACAGTCAATCCCATGACGGCGCTCGGATTTGTCGAAACCGCTCGGGCCGAGGGACATTCCGCAATCGTCCATACTGCGGCCGCATCCAGCCTGGGCCAGATGCTCCAGCGGATTTGCGCCCAAGACGGTGTGCCACTCGTCAATATCGTGCGTTCTGAAGATCAGTTGCGACTGCTGAAGGACGCGGGGGCGACCCATGTCCTGAACAGCCGCGAAGATGATTTTCGAACACAACTCACCGACGCGGTCACTGAAACCGGCGCCACTGTCGCGTTCGACGCCATAGGCGGCGGATCGCTGGGCGGCGAAATCATGCACGCGATGGAACGTGGCGCAGTCAACCGTATGACCGAATACAGCCGATATGGCTCATCAACGTTCAAACAGCTCTACGTCTACGGCGCGCTCGATACTTCGCCGATGATTCTGAATCGTCTTGCTTTTGGTTTCCAGTGGGGCGTGTCCGGGTGGCTATTGACGCCTTTCATGCAGAAGGTTGGTTCCGATACCGTGTCGAGAATGCGCAAACGCGTCTTTGACGACCTGACCACCACATTCGCGACGCGCTACACACGCACAATAGGACTTGCTGAAGCGCTCGACCCAGAAACTCTGCTTGCTTACGAGCGGAAGGCGACGGGAGAGAAATTCCTGATCGATCCAACTACAAACTGAAGACTAGAATTGCCGATAATATATCTTAGACGACAAGGTGACGTTGCCACTCTGGGTCACAGACGGCTCTCTTGGGCTTGGCGTTGAATGGTCACTGGCGAGCCTGCCGGTTTAGGCTGCCGTGTCAGACCGACGCCCTTGAGCAACAGCTTCAGCGCCTCCCAATGGATCGCCGCGACCACCTTGAACGTCATCAGCGGGATCGCTGCTGTCGCAGCGGCGATGCTGCGATCCTCCAGGCGTTCCCGCTTTGCCGCCATAGCGGCCGTGATCAGCACGCCTTCGGCATCTAGCCCATCGATCGTCATGTCGAGGCGATCGCCCGGCGTATGACCACGGAACTGGTAATCCATCTCCATGCCCATAAATGGCGACACATAGAGCGCCTTGGCCGCGCCCTGCCGAATGACGCCTGCGGCCTGATCTTCGATCGGGATCGGAATGACATAGGCGTGGCGGATGCCGAAGGTGCTGGTCACCTCGTACACCATGGCGGCCAACCGTCCGTCGGGCCAATGGCAATAGTAGATGCTGATCGGGTTGAAAACGTATCCGAGGACGCGTGGCATGGTTAACAGGCGGACAGTTCCGCCCTTTAAGTCGATGCCGGCTTGAGCCATCCACGCATCCACCTGGGGACGCAGCGCGCCAGAACCGTCTCCGTAATCCTTGTCATGAAAGGACAAGAGATTGAATCGATTGCGCGAAAACAGGCGCAGGCGCGCGTCCACATCATCGATTTCCGACAGGTCGAGCAGGAGCCAGAAGACGCGATAGTTCAGCTTATGGATCTTGGGGCGAAGGCGTCGGTGCATGACCCGGCCGCGATAAAGGGCCGAGCTGAGTGTCACGCGGCACGTTCCAGCTGCGCGCCTATAGGCGTCGTCAAATGAATGCGACCGCTTTCGTTGGCGACAGACCAAGGGCGACGCACGCCGCCGAGTTGTTCGGCGACGGCGAGGCCGGATTGCAGGCCATCCTCGTGGAAGCCCGCGCCGAAGTGGGCCCCGCAGAACCAGACGCCCCCCTGCCCTTGCAGGCTCCACAACTGCTTTTGAGCCTCTATGGCGGCGGGATCGAAGATGGGGTGCTCGTACAGTTCGCTGCGTAAAATCGTGTCGGCCCGCGGCGGACGTGGCGGGTTGAGCGTCACGAAAAGGTCGTTGCCCGGCAGACCTTGCAAGCGGTTCATCCAATAGGTGACGCAGAGGCCGTCGTCCGCGCCGATATAGTTCCAGCTGGCCCAGGCGCGACGACGATGCGGCATGAGGTCGGCGTCGGTATGCAGGACGGTCAGATTTCGGCTGTACCGGAAAGCGCCGAGCAGCGCCTTCTCCTGCGTCGTCGGTTCGGCAAGCATCGCCAGAGCCTGGTCGGTATGGGACCCGATCACGACCTGGTCGTAGCGCTCGACGCCGCCTTGGCTGTCGTGAACGAAGACGCCATGGTCGCTACGCCGCACGGCTGTAACGCCGTGATCCAACCGAATGTCTTGGATCGTGCGGGCGAGATGTTCGACATAGACGCGGCTGCCACCCTCGACGGTGCGCCACAGCGGCCGCCCCACCAATTTCAGCAGGCCGTGATTGCCGCAGAAACGGATGAACGACTCGGCCGGATAGTCCATCAGCGTGTGCGCCGGCGATGACCAGATCGCGGCGGCCATAGGCAACAGGTGATCGTCGCGGAACGCCTCGCTGAACCCTTCCCGCTTTAGATAGTCGCCGAGCGTCAGCGAAGAATCGGACATCGCAGCCAAATCCTTTGGCGCGTCGCGATAGAAACGCAGGATTTCGCTCAGCATCGACCAGAAACGAGGACGCAGGGCATTGCGACGCTGAGCAAACAAGCCTGGCGCGGCATATTCGAACTGCCCGTCATCCAGTGAGACAGCGAACGACATGTCCGTCGCGCGTGTCGGGATCCCCAAATGCTCGAACAGGGCGATCAGATTGGGATAGGTCGCGTCATTGAAGCAGATGAAGCCAGTGTCGACCGCAATGTCGCCGGAAGGCACGCTGGCCATCACCGTATTCGAATGCCCGCCCAGCCGGTCGCCCTTTTCGTAAAGCGTCACGTCATGGCGTTTCGACAGAAGCCAAGCCGAAGACAGCGCGGCGACGCCAGATCCGACCACAGCGATCTTTTGACGTTCGACAGAGGGCGTCGCGGACGACAGAGGCATGAAAACTCCGAAAGATACGCCGCAGCGCAATCGCTAGGGCATGAACGGATTACGGGTCGCCGTCATGTTCGGATCGCGATTGATCCAGACATTTCCGCTGAGCGTATTAGTGTTCATGCATGCCGAGCCGTTATCCTTCGCATCAACGCCATGTCGGTCCAACCGCGTGAAGGCGCTCGACAGCTTGTCTGATCCGCTGCTGCACGATCGGCTGATCGAACAGATCGCCCTGAGGCGCGATCGTGACGCCTTCGCTGCGCTCTTTGCCTATTTCGCACCGCGGCTGAAGGCCTGGCTGATCAAGTCGGGCGCGACGCCCGGAGCGGCCGAAGACTTCGCGCAGGACGCCATGCTGACCGTGTGGCGCAAGGCGGATCTGTTTGATTCGTCCAAGGCGCGCGCCGCCACGTGGATTTTCACCATCGCTCGCAACCGTCGGCTGGACATGCTTCGTCGTGACGCGCGTCCCCTGCCGACGCCCGAAATCGAGCTGGCGGGGGACGATGTCCGCCGACCTGATGAACTGCTGTCGATGTCGCAAGACGCAGATCGCGTGCGCGACGCCCTGGCGCGGCTCAGCGCCGACCATGTCGAGGTCCTGCGTTTGGCCTTCTTCATGGACAACTCTCATTCCGAGATCGCCAAACACCTCGGCCTGCCGCTCGGCACCGTCAAATCCCGTATTCGTAACGCCATGACCAAGCTTCGTCTGATCCTCGCGCTGTCCGAGGAGGCTGCGCGATGAAACCTCAGCGCAATCCCTCCGAGGAACGTTTGCTGGCCTATGCGGCCGGCACGCTCAGTCCGCCCGAGGCTGTGGTGATGGCGGCGCATCTGGCGATGCGACCGACTAATGACGCCTGGGTGCGCGACCTGCAGGCCGTGGGCGGGGAGTTTTTGGACGAGACCCACCCCTCCCCCTTGTCGAATGATGCGCTCGCCTTGGCGATGGCGCGGATCGAGACGGATGCCGGCAAAGCCAGCCACAGCCCGCCGTTGAACGACATGCCCGAGTTGCCCGAGCCGCTGCGGCGTTATGCGCTGGGCCCATGGCGTTGGGTTGGGCCGGGGATGCGCGTGCGCGATGTCCATGCGCCGCGAGACGGGGATTGCCGCGTCATTCTTCTGAAGATTGAATCGGGTCGTGAGACGCCAAAACACACACATGGCGGCGTCGAGCTGACCTGCGTGATCTCCGGCGCCTATGCGACCGAAACCGAGCGTTTCGACGTCGGCGATTTCGAAGAGGCGGATCCGGAGGTGCTGCACCAACCCCGTGTAGTGTCGGACGAGCCGTGCCTGTGCGTCGTCGCGCTTGACGGTCAGATTCAGCTGGATGGGTGGGTCGGCAAGCTGATCCAGCCCTTCGTTCGCCTGTGACGGCTTTCGCGACCATTTGGGGTGTCGCCGCCCTGTTTCTCGTCGTCGCTATGTCTGTGGCGTGGCTGGTCCAGAAACGAACGGGCCAGGGCGGTTGGGCGGACGCCTTCTGGTCGCTTGGACTGGGAGCGGCTGGCGTCGGCGTCGCACTCTTCCCGATCGACGGCGCCGCTCCGTCATTGCGCCAGTATCTTGCAGCGCTTCTGATCGGGCTTTGGGGCTTGCGGCTGGGGTCCCACATCGCTGCTCGCGCCTCCCATGAAGAGCGCGAGGACGCTCGCTATGCGCGTCTGAGAGAGGACTGGGGCGCCGGTTTTCAGGTCAAGATGTTCGGCTTCCTTATGTTGCAAGCCGGAGCCGCGGCATTCCTGGCGCTCAGCGTGATGGCGGCGGCGCGCAACCCGGCGCCGGGCCTGACGCTCCAGGATGCCTTCGCGACATTGATCTTTGTCGGAGCCTTGTTTGGAGAGGCCATTTCTGATCGCCAGTTGGCGGCCTTCAAACGCAACCCGGCCAACAAGGGTGGTGTCTGCGATGTCGGTCTGTGGGCTTGGTCACGCCACCCGAACTATTTCTTCGAATGGGTGAGTTGGTGCGCCTGGCCTGTGTTCGCCATCAATCTGAGCGGCGAATGGCCTTGGGGTTGGTTAGCGCTGACCGGACCAGCCTATATGTACTGGCTTTTGACTGAGGTATCTGGCGTGCCCTTGCTGGAAGAGCATATGCGACAATCAAGACCCAAGGCGTTCGAGGCCTATGCCGCCCGCACCAGCGCCTTCTTCCCTCGCCCCCCCCGTCGTTGAGGCGATCTTAGTCCTTCTGAGCTGACCCCAGATGCGTTTCGCCCCGCTCGCGGGCCATTTCCATCTGCCTATGACGCTCGGCATATCGCTGCCGCTGGACCGCGTCGCGGGCGTCGTGACAGCGCTCGCAGCATACGCCTTCGACATAATGCGGCGAAGCCCGACCGGCCTCGTCCACGGGCAGACGACATCCCCGGCACAAGGAGTGGGGACCTTGGCTCAGGCGGTGCCCGACCGAGACGCGTTCGTCGAAAACGAAACACGACCCACGCCATAGGCTCTGATCCTCATCCACTGTCTCAAGATAGCGGAGGATGCCGCCCTCCAGATGGTGGACGTTTTCCACACCCTCAGCCTTCAGGAAGGCGGTCGACTTTTCACATCGAATGCCGCCGGTGCAGTACATGGCCACGCGCTTGGCGCCAGTCCGCTCAATCAGGGCGCGACCTTCGCTCCGGAACCAGTCGGGAAAATCGCGAAAGCTGCGAGTATTGGGTTGGACGGCCCGCTCGAACGCGCCGATCTCGCCCTCATAGTCGTTGCGCGTATCGATCACCAAGGTCTCGGGATCGGCGATCAGGGCGTTCCAGTCCGTGGGCGCAACGTAGACGCCTGCCTGATTCGCAGGGTCAAGATTCGGCTGTCCCATGGTGACGATCTCGCGTTTGACGCGCACCTTCATCCGGTGAAACGGCAGGGCGTCGGTCCAGGCGTATTTGAGTTCGAGCGTCTCGAAGCCTGGCATGGCGTGGATCCTGGACAGCACTGCTGCGATGGCCGCCTCTGATCCGGCGATGGTGCCGTTCAGACCTTCCGGCGCGACGAGTAGGGTCCCTCTCACCTGCCCAGCGTCGCAGACCGCCTGAAGCGTCTGGCGTACGGCTTCGGGGTCGGCCACCGGCGCGAACCGGTAGAGTGCGGCGACACGGACGGCTTGATCGGACGAGGTCTGATGGTCAGTCATGGATCAGCCCCTAGAATGCGCCGGAGATGGCGCGCCCAGCAGGACTCGAACCTGCAACATCCCGCTTAGAAGGCGGGTGCTCTATCCGGTTGAGCTATGGGCGCTCTGGCAAGACGTCAGGCGTCAGTGCGTCCAGGACTGTTTACGGTTGGTGGCGAAATTGTCGGCATAGGCCTTGATGATCACCGGCGGATCGTTCGGCTCGTGCAGACGGAAGGCGATGCCGTGACGCTCGGCATATTCGATCGCCTCTTCCTTCGATTCGAAACTCAGACGGACCTGGCCGTTCATGTCGGTGGAGCTGGTCCAGCCCATCAGCGGATCGATGGTGCGCGCCGAAGCGGGTTCGAATTCCAGCCGCCAGTCGCGGCTCTTGGCCTTGCCCGACTGCATCGCAGTTTTGGCCGGGCGGTAGATGCGAGCCAACATGGCGAAATCCTCAGTGACGGCGGGGTCTGTGACCCTGCCATAACGCGCGCTGGACATATGATCCAGCGGCCTTCCGTTGGTCGGGGCGAGAGGATTCGAACCTCCGACCCTCTGGTCCCAAACCAGATGCGCTACCAGGCTGCGCTACACCCCGGACCGAACGGAGCGCTCTATTGGCACTTCGCGAGGCGATCCGCAATCAAGGCTTGAAATAAGGATGTAAAACTTTGTCACCCGGCTTGACGTTGATTTCGGCCGCCCGCCCTGCCCGTAGTTCCAAGACGCCGTTGGCGGCGCCGCTGGACGGTATCGGCGCCTCGGAGAAGGGCGTGGCGTGCGAAGCGATCGAGACGATCCGGCCTTGTGGATCGATATACAGAATATCCAGGGAGCTCGGCGTGTTGCGCATCCAGAAGCTTTGCTCGCGCGGCGCTTCGCCCGGCCACTGGAACAGCATGCCGCGGTCGGCTTCGAGCGGCGGACGGAACATCAATCCCCGTTGACGTTCGGGCTCTTCGTCGGCGATCTCGACCCAGAACTGATGCTCGCCCGACGTGGTCACGACGGCCAACTTCTGCAGCGGCTCGCCATTGGGGCCGACTGGTGCCTTGGCCGCGCATCCAGCGAGAGCGAGCATAACCAAGCCCGCCATTGCAAAACGTCTTGTCGCCTTGATCATACGCCTCTCCTGGGCGCTCGATCAGTCGCCCGTTCTGATGTCTGCAACCACCAGACCTTTGGGCCCGTTGGCGAACCGCACCCGCACCGCATCGCCAGGAATCAGATCATCCAGGCCGCAGCGACGCAGGGTTTCGATGTGGACGAAGATATCGCCCGGCTCACGATCACGCACGACGAATCCGTAGCCCTTGGTCCGATTGAACCATTTGACCAGGGCGGTCTCGAGCTGTTCGTCACTTTCGGCGACCGGCCGCGGCGGCGGCGAAGTCACAGGGCGACGCACGGCTGGCGTCGCTTCGCCCTCGCCCAGGTCATGGATCTCGATCGTCTGCCAACCCTTGGCGCGCTTGACGCAGTCGCAGGTGATGGTCGCGCCTTCATCGGCCGCGTCACGGCCGAGATCCCGCAGGCTGCTGATATGCAGCAGGACATCTCTCGTTTCGGTCAGGGTCGGATCGTCAGGGACGATGAAACCGTAGCCCTTGACGGCGTCGAACCACTTCACGCGCCCAGTGACGCGAACGGTCTGCGCCGTTTCCGTCTCTCTAAAGTCAGACACTTAAAAAACCCCCGCCCGCGCCTCCAGCGGACTCGTTTTATATTTAACACCGTTCCGCGAAATTTTGAAAAGCGGAAAATGCGCGTCTATGCAGAAGCTTGCGTTTGGGAGAGTGCAGACGCGCATCGCAGGCGCTGGCGAATGACCGCCAGTCTCTCGTGCAATCTGCGCTAGGCTGCTTGCCGAGAGCCTCGAAGGCTCAACCATAATACTGCCCGCGTGGCAGTCCCTAGGGGAGTCGAACCCCTCTTTTCAGGTTGAAAACCTGACGTCCTAACCGATAGACGAAGGGACCGCTGCGCGGGAGAGCCGGCGATATAGCCGCGCCCTCGGAGCGGTGCAAGCGTCGATTTTCAGTTTTTTGGAGCCGCCGTCAGATCATTCGAGGATCGGCGACATCCTCGATCTCGAACTGCACGCCCTTGCGCCCATTCCAGTCGTCAGCCTTCAGCCGGCCCACGATGCTCAGCCCGCCCTGCCCCGACAGCAAGGCTTGGCCCGTCGGCAGATCGGCGCAGCGCCAGGCGATGGCCTTGACCGACGCGCCATCTGGACCGACCAGCCGGCACCGCACATGACCGCCATTCATGGCGACGGGTTCGCGGGCTTGAACCCCGCTTAGGGCGAAGCTGGGTTCCGGGTTGGCAGGGCCGAATGGGGCCAGACGCTCGAACGATTCGAACAGATCGCGCGTCGCCGCCGCGGGGTCGATTAGGGCGTCGATCTCCAGCACGTCCTGTGCGACAGCTTCGACCCTTTCGGTAGCGAGTCTCTCGTTCAGGAAGGCGTTCAGCTCGGACACGCGCGCACCGTCCATCGTCAGGCCTGCCGCCATGGCATGACCGCCGCCAGCGAGCAGGATCCCGCTCTCCCAGGCCGCCTGGATCGCGCGTCCCAGATTCATGCCTGGCTGTGACCGGCCTGAGCCCTTCCCGAGACCGGTTACGGGATCGACGCCGATGACGATCACCGGCTTGCGCCAGCGCTCGCGCAAACGGCCGGCGACGATCCCGACGACGCCCGGATGCCAGTCCTCGCCAGCGACGACGACGACCGCGCTTTCGTCGGCATGGGCGCCGGTCGCCTCGACCCGACGAACGGCGGCGTCAGTGACGGCCCGCTCGACGTCGCGCCGCGATAGATTCAGGGCATCGAGTTCGATCGCCAGGGCCTCGGCCTCGGCCGGATCATCCGTCGACAACAACCGCGCGCCCAGATCGGAGCGACCGATGCGTCCTCCCGCATTGATGCGCGGCCCCAGGATGAAACCGGCATGATTGCTTTTGGCCGGTCCCGGTTCGGCGCCGGCCGCCGCCAACAGCGCGCGCAGACCCGGATTGCGCCAGTCGCTCATGACCTTCAGCCCAAGGCCGGTCAGCGCGCGATTGAAGCCGGTCAGGCCGGTCACGTCGCAGATGGCGCCCAGCGCCGCCAGATCCAGCCACTGGCGAATGTCCGGCACGGGCTTCTCGGCGAACAGGCCCCGCCGACGCCCCTCCCGGTTCAGCGCCGCCAGAAGCACGAACACGACCCCCGCCGCCGCCAGATTTCCCTGACCCGAGTTGCAGCCCGGCCGGTTCGGATTGACGACCGCCAACGCCGTCGGCGGCTCGCTGCGCATCAGGTGGTGATCGATCACGACGACGTTCAGGGCGATGGCGGCCGCATGGGCCAGGGCTTCGTTCGCTGCAGCCCCGCAATCCACCGTGATGACCAGATCGGCGCCCGAGGCCTTCAGCGTATCGAAGGCCCTGGCGCTGGGGCCGTAACCTTCGGTCATCCGGTCCGGAACATAGATCGAAAGCGTATGTCCCATCGCCCGGAACCAACGCACCAGCAGAGCCGCGCTGGAGGCGCCGTCCACGTCATAGTCCGCGAAGACATGGATGTTCGCCTTGGCCTGTAATGCGTTCAGGATCGCATCGGCGGCCGCATCCATGTCCATGAAGCTTGAGGGATCGGGAAACAGGGCGCGCACGGTCGGGGTAAGGAAATCTTGGCCCTGGTCGGCGCTAACGCCCCGCGAGGCCAAGGCCCGGGCCAGCGGTTCTTCCAGGTTCAGGGTCTGCATGTGCGCGCGCGTCGTTGCGGCGTCGGCCGGACGTTGACGCCAGGCGCGCCCGGACAGGGATCGAGACACGCCGAGGAATGCGTTCAGAGTCTTTGCGCCGCTGTCGTCTGCCATCAGCGCATTATCGCGGGATTCTGCCTCCCGCGCGACCGGTCATCGCATCGGGCGGCGGTCGAGCGGCGGCGGAGCCTTGGCCCTGTCACGCAGGCTTTGAGCGAAGGCCTCGATATCCGCCTGGGTTCGGACGGCGTCAGGCGACACCGGAACGGCGTTCACGGCCGCGCGTGTTTCGGCGGCGAGCGCCTCGGCGTCGCCGAGCGTCCAGTCGATGCGTGCGATCTCGCTGGTCAGCGTCGCGCTATCGCCCTGGAGGCGCTGCACATTCGACGCGACCTGAGTGACCGGCGGCAGATCGGTCGGCGCGGCCGGAAAGTCCTCCCAGCGCGGATAGCGCCGATTGGCGTCGACCAGTTCCTGGATACGTGGCGCAAGCGGCGAGACAGCCTCCGTCTTGGAGGCGGATGCGCCGACACAGCCGCTCAGTGGCGTCGCGATCGCGGCTGCGGCGATCAGGATCATCTTTTTCGAGTGCGACGCGTTCATTTCCTTGATGGTCTTATGCCATCATCGCGGTGCGCGGAAGGGTGGATGAACCAGCCTTTGGCGCAGGACGCGAAGGACGATCATGGCCAGGACTCCCAAAACGCCGACAGACGCCCCCGACCGCCCCGCACGCAAGGCCGGACGTCCGACGTCCGCCAAGCCCCGCCCGCCTCGTCAACCCAAGTCGAAACCTGCCGAAACGCGGGAAGCTAACTCTGAAACCCATGCACAGCCGACCCCTGAGCCGACTGCTGCGACGCCCAACCAGGCCGAGTTGATCGAAACCCTGTCGATCAACTTGGCCAAGGCGGCCATGATGGCCCAGAGCGCGATCGCCGAGGCGGCGCTGACCCAGGCCGATCGCCCGGCCGCCCTTTCCGCCGATCCCTTCAACGTCGCGCCAGCCATGACGTCAGTCATGACCAGCTTGGCCGCCCAGCCCGACAAGATGATTCAGGCCCAGGCTGACCTGTTTGGCCGCTATATGCAGCTCTGGTCATCGACGGCGCGTCAGGCGGCCGGCGAGACGCCCGATCCCGCGCCAGCCGACAAGCGATTTAAGGACCCGGTCTGGTCCGAAAACCCGATGTTCGACATGATGCGGCGGTCGTATCTTCTGACGTCGGACTGGATGAACGGCCTGATCGCCGGGGTCGAGGACGTCGATCCGACTCTCAAACGTCGCGCCCAGTTCTTCACCCGTCTGCTGACCGACGCCTTCTCGCCGTCCAACTTCCTGGCCTCTAACCCCGTTGCGCTGAAAGCCTTGGCGGAGACCAGCGGCGAATCACTGGTGAAGGGCATGCAGAACTTCGCCGCCGATCTGGAACGTGGCGGGGGATCGCTGCGCATCAGTCAGGCCGACTATGGCAAGTTCGTCGTCGGCGAGAACGTCGCCACCGCGCCGGGCCAGGTTGTCTGGCGCGACGAGTTGTTCGAACTGATCCAGTACGCACCCTCAACTGAGAGCCAGCACGAAATCCCGCTGCTGATCTTCCCGCCCTGGATCAACAAATTCTACATCATGGACCTGCAGCCGGCGAACTCACTGATCCGCTGGCTGTCGGCGCAGGGCTTTACGGTCTTCGTCTGTTCCTGGATCAATCCGGACAGGGACAAGGCTGGCTTCGGCTTCGACGACTATCTGGAAAAGGGCATCTATCGCGCGGTCGAGAAAACGCTGGAGCAGGCGGGAACCAAGCAACTGAACGCCGTGGGCTATTGCATCGGCGGCACCCTGTTGGGCGCTGGCCTGGCCCATATGGCGGCCAAGGACGATAAGCGCATCGCCGCCGCTACCTTCTTCGCCGCTCAGCATGACTTCGCCGAGGCCGGCGACCTGCTGCTGTTTACCGACGAACACTGGATCGCCGAGATCGAGCGTCAGATGGATGCGGCGGGCGGCGTCCTGCCGGGCGCAGCCATGGCGGAAACATTCAACGCCCTGCGGTCTAACGATCTGATCTGGTCTTTCTTCATCAGCAACTATCTGCTGGGCAAGGATCCGCCCGCCTTCGACCTGCTGTTCTGGAACGCCGATCAGACCCGCATGCCGAAGACCCTGCATCTCGACTATCTGCGTCAGATGTATGTGGCAAACGCCTTGGCCAAGGGGCAGTTCGAGATCGGCGGCCTGACGGCGGACCTGTCGAAGGTCGAGATCCCGCTCTATTTCCAGGCCAGCCGCGAGGATCACATCGCGCCGATGAACTCCGTCTATCGGTCCGCCAAGCTGTTTGGCGGCAAGGATGTGACCTTCACCCTGGCCGGGTCAGGTCATATCGCCGGCGTCATCAACGCCCCCGCCGCAAAGAAGTATCAGCACTGGACCAACCCTGCCCTGCCCGCGACCTTGGCCGAATGGCAGGCTGACGCCGTCGAACATCCCGGCAGCTGGTGGGAGCATTGGGCGGCCTGGCTCAGCGCGCGATCCGGTAAGCAAATCCCCGCCCGCGACCCGGCCATGGGCCCGCTCAAGCCCATCGAGCCGGCGCCGGGCAGCTATGTGAAAGTGAAGTCTTGAACCGTCTCGAACCCAACGCCCTCCTCGCCGTCAGCACAGGCGTCGCCTTGATCCTGCTGATCATGACGGCCAGCCTGTTCGGCGAACCGGGCAACACGGTCAAATACGTGATCTCGGCCGTCATCTGCGCGGCCGCCTTTGTCCTGCTCAACGAACGAATGGCGCGCGTGATGAAACGACCGGTCGCCCAGCCGCTGATCCACGTCAGCACGCCGGGCACGGCGGTGTGGGCCGGACTGTTTCCACTGATCGTCATCGCCATGGCCTGCGCGCCCGTATTCTTCGCCGGTCACGACTATGGGCTGCTGGTGATCATCGCCTCGGTCATCTTCGGCCTGACCGTCGATTCAGCCGTGCGCGCCCGTCGCGCCTAGGCCGACACGAACTTCAGCGCCACGCCGTTGTTGCAGTAGCGCAGCCCCGTCGGACGCGGACCATCGTCGAACACATGCCCCTGGTGTCCCAGGCAGCGGACGCAATGATATTCGGTGCGTGGAATGCCGATGGCCAGGTCACGCTTCTTGCCGATATTGGCGGCGATGATGTCGTAGAAGCTGGGCCAGCCGGTGTGGGAATCGAACTTCCACTGCGATCGGAACAGCGGCAGATCGCAGCCCTTGCAGACGAAGGTCCCGCGAGCGTGCTGATCGTTCAGCGGGCTGGAATAGGGACGCTCCGTCCCCTCGTGCCGCATGACGCGCCAGGAGGCTTCGCCCAAGCGTCGTCGCCAATCCGCATCGGACACCCGACGATAGGGCGAGGCTGCATATTGCCCCTCCCCGGCTTCGGACGTCTCAGGCGAACAGGCGGACAGGGCGAGCGCGCCGGCGCTCATCAGAAGGCCCCGGCGATGCAGGATCAGGGACTGGGTCATGTCCCTGATACGACGAACGGCGCCGATTGGTTTCAGGGCTCACACCAGCCCGGTCGCCTCATCCAGGCCGAGCATGATATTCAGGTTCTGCACCGCCGCGCCCGACGCGCCCTTGCCCAGGTTGTCGAGCAAAGCGACCAGCCGCGCCTGCTCGCCATTGCGATCGCCGAAGACATGCAAGCGTAATCGGTTGGTGCCGTTCAGGCCTTCGGGCTCGATGCCGGTCATGGCTTCGGTCTCCTCCAGGTCGGCGACCTCGACGAACCGCTGGCCGTCATAGGCCTCGACCAGAGCGCCGTGCAGCCGTTCGACAGAAGGGGTTTCCGGCAGGGCCCCCAGATGCAGCGGAACCTCCACCAGCATGCCCTGGCGGTAGTTGCCGACCGCCGGCGTAAACAGCACGTCTCGGCTCAGACCTGTGTGTCTGGTCATTTCAGGCACATGCTTGTGTCTCAGCGTCAGGCCATAGGCGCGATAGGCGGTCGTAGCGCCCCCACTGTTTTCTCGGGCCGCCTCGAACTCGGCGATCATGGTCTTGCCGCCGCCGGAATAGCCCGACACCGCATTGACCGTGACCGGATAGTTAGTTGGAACCAGACCCGCCTTCACCAGCGGCCGCATCAGGCCGATGAAACCGGTCGGATAGCAACCGGGGTTTGACACGAACTGAGAGCGCGCGATCAGCGCACGCTGCCCGGCATCCATTTCAGGAAAGCCATAAGCCCAGCCCGGCGCGACCCGATAGGCGGTCGAGGCGTCGATCACCTTGACCGATGGGTTGTCGATCATGGACACGGCCTCTCGGGCCGCATCGTCAGGCAGACACAGGATCACGGCGTCGGCGCCGTTCAGCGCCTCGCGCCGCGCATCCTCATCCCGACGTCTGTCGCCCAGCAACAACAGTTTCAAATCCGGGCGCGCTTCCAGCCGCTCGCGGATTTCCAGCCCCGTGGTGCCGGCCTCGCCGTCGATGAAGATGGTATGGGTCATTTGTCTCTCCCGTCCCTTCTCCGCTTAAGGAGCAAAGGCGCAAGAAAAAGGGCGCTCCGGGTCTCCCCGAAGCGCCCAAATCCAAACCGCGTAAACGCGATTAGCGCTTCGAGAACTGGAAGCTGCGGCGAGCCTTGGCGCGGCCATACTTCTTGCGCTCGACGACGCGGCTGTCGCGGGTCAGGAAGCCGTGCGGCTTCAGAACCTTGCGCAGTTCCGGTTCGAAGTGCGTCAGAGCGTGCGACAGGCCGTGGCGGATGGCGCCAGCCTGGCCCGACAGACCCGAACCTTCGACGGTGCAGATCACGTCATATTGCGTGGCGCGGTCCGAGACGGTCAGCGGCTGAGCGATCATCATGCGCAGCACGGGACGAGCGAAATACTGCTCCTGGTCCTTGCCGTTGATGGTGATCTTGCCGGTGCCGGGCTTCACCCAGACGCGAGCGATGGCGTTCTTGCGCTTGCCGGTCGAATAGGCGCGGCCCTGGGCGTCCAGCTTCTGGACATAGACGGGCGCGTCGTTCTCGACCGAAGAGCTCAGGCCCTTCAGCGCGTCGAAGCCGGTTGCGGTTTCGGTGTTGGTCACGTCGGTCATGCTCAGACGCTCCGGGTGTTCTTGGGCGACGCCGACTTGAAGTCGATCGTTTCCGGTTGCTGGGCTTCGTGGTCGTGCTGGTTGCCAGAGAACAGGCGCAGGTGCGTCATCTGCTTGCGGGCCAAGGGGCTTTCCTTGGGCAGCATGCGCTCGACGGCCTTTTCAAGCACGCGCTCGGGGAAACGGCCGCCCAGAACCTTCTCAGGCGTCGTCGACTTGACGCCGCCCGGGTGACCGGTGTGGCGATAGTAGATCTTGTCGGTGTTCTTCTTGCCGGTGAACACCACCTTATCGACGTTGGTGACGACGACATAGTCGCCGCAATCGACGTGCGGGGTGTAATCGCCGCGGTGCTTGCCGCGCAGACGGTTGGCGATGAAGGTCGCAAGGCGGCCCACCACGACGCCTTCGGCGTCGATGTGGATCCACTTCTTCTCGACCTCGGCCGGCTTCAACGAAGCCGTAGTGCTCTTCAGCATGAGGGGGTTCCTGGAGACGAAAATCGGGTCCGGCCCCCGAGGGAACCGAATGAAGGCGCGCTGATACAGGAGACGATTGGTCGCGTCAACGCACACGACAACACCACATTTGCCACAACGTATTGTTTAAAAGCGATTTTTCAAATACGGTATTAAAATACCTGACGCGAAGAGACCAAGTAGCGTTACGGCGTAACATAAAACGTCATCAAACCATGATTATAGGCGGGCATCGCAACGGCGACAGCTTTGGAGCCCCCATGATCCTTCATCGTCGTGGTCTGATCGCCACGGGCGCAGCCGCCGCCTTCTCGGGACTGGCGCGTCACGCCGCCGCTCAGACGGCGGGCGAAGAGACCTACGTCAACGAGGTCCATGGCTACGGACCTCTGCTGCGCGATCCCAATCGTCTGCTCGATCTGCCCGAAGGCTTTTCCTATCAGGTCGTCGCCCAGAGCGGCGACACGATGGACGACGGCCTGTTCGCTCCGGGGCAGCCCGACGGCATGGCCTGTTTCCCGCTTGAAGGGTCTCGCGTGGCCCTTGTCGTCAATCACGAGCTGAAGGGCTCCAGCGGCCTGCATCGCAACTTGGGTCCTGGCGGCCTTCGTGAGGAACGGCTTGACCTGCTGGACGCCAGCCGAGGCTACGACACCTACAAGAATGGCCGCCCGCTGCCCGGCGGCTGTTCCACCATCATCTATGATCTGGCGAGCCGCCAGATGGTCAGCCGGCATCTGACGCTGGCCGGCACCTCGACCAACTGCTGCGGTGGCCCGACGCCGTGGGGCAGCTGGCTGACCTGCGAGGAGACGCTGGAGACGCCGGCCGACGCCGATGTGACCAAGGCCCACGGGTGGGTCTTCGAAGTGCCGGCGACCGCGACTGGCCTGGTCGATCCCGTGCCGCTCAAGGCCATGGGCCGGTTCGATCACGAGGCCGTCTGCGTCGATCCCCGCACCGGCGTCGTCTATCTGACCGAAGACGACAACGCCGGCCTCTTCTATCGCTTCATTCCCAATGCGCTCGGCAAGCTGATCGAGGGCGGCCGGCTTCAGGCGATGGCCTGGAAAGGCGCACCCTCGGCCGACACCCGCAATCAGGACGGTCGCGCCTGGGCTGTCGGCGACTGGAGGGAGATCGAATGGATCGATCTGGACGACGTCGAGTCTCCCAATGGCGACCTGGCCAAGCGCGGTCATGCAGCCGGCGCGGCCTGGGTTGCGCGGGGCGAAGGCGTTTGGTGGGGCGATGACGAGCTGTATTTCACAGCGACCTCGGGCGGGCCGATCCGCCGCGGTCAGGTGCTGCGCCTTGTTCCCGGCTTCGACGGCGCCGCCGATCGTCTTCAGCTGTTCGTCGAGAGCACTAATCCAAAGACGATGAACATGGCCGACAACATCACCGTCGCGCCTTGGGGACACCTGATCCTGTGCGAGGACAACTATTCCTCGGACGTCCGCAACCACCTGAAAGGCGTCACGCCAGAGGGCAAGGTCTATACGATCGGCCGCAACGTCTTCACCGCCAACTCCGAGTTTGCCGGCGCCTGCTTCTCGCCGGATGGCGAGGTGCTGTTCGTCAACATCATGTACCCCGGCATGACCCTGGCGATCAGAGGCCCATGGTCCTCGGTCCGGACATGAAGATGCGCGGCTGAGCCCGCAGCACCAACCAAAGGTTCACGGTGGCCGTCGCCAGCACGATCGCGGCGCCCGCCTGGTGCAATACGCCAAGCCACACCGGAACCGCGTGCAGCAGGGTCACGATCCCCAGCAGAGCCTGGAACCAGATCACACCCGCAAGCGTGAAGGCGCCGAGCCCCATTCCCTCCGCTACGCGCCAGCGCCACGCCTGGAAAGCATAGATGCTGACGGCGATCAGCAGACCATAGGCCACCAGTCGGTGATTGAACTGCGTCAGCGCCTGATCGTGCAGGAAGGCGGCCGCGCCCAGGCTCCAGTCGGCCGGCGGCAAAACGGCGCCGTTCATCAGCGGCCAGTCGGTATAGACAAGCCCCGCATGACCGCCGGCCACGAGGGCGCCCACCAGACATTGCAGAAATACCGCGCCCAGTAGCAGACCGGCGCCCCTCGCCCAACCCGACGGCGGCCGGCCGTGATCCTCACCGTTCCAGGCCTCCAGCCCCGTCCAGATCAGGGCCGCGAACAGGACGAACGCCAGGCCCAGGTGCGTCGCCAGACGCTCCGGCGCCACGCTGACACGCTCGGACAGGCCGCTGGACACCATCCACCATCCGATCAGGCCCTGAAGGCCGCCCAAGGCCAGGAGCAGAACACAGCGCCAGATCAGACGGTTGGGCATGGCCCACTGGTGGAATACCGACCGAGCCGGCGCCAGACGGCACAGCAGGAAGACGATCAGCGGCAGGGCGAACACCATACCCACCAGACGCCCGATCAGCCGGTGCAGCCATTCCCACCAGAAGATGCCCTGAAACTCGCCCAGGCTCATGCCGGCGTTGACCTGCGCGTATTGCGGGATCTGCTTGTACTTCTCGAAGGCCTCGGCCCATTGCGCGTCGTTCAGAGGCGGAATGGCGCCCATGATGGGCTTCCACTCCGTGATCGACAGGCCCGAGCCCGTCAGCCGCGTGATGCCGCCGATCACCACCATCAGGAAGACGACGGCGGCCGTGGCGAACAGCCATACGGCGACGGCGCGGTTACGATCTGGATTTCCGAAACGGTTCATTCGACGCCTGACACTGACCCGGATATGGTGTCGCGTCGAACGAAGACCAGACGCGACCGGTGCGGTATGCCCGCCCCAAGCGACAAGATCGAGTCGGATTGAGTTAACGGCGCTGTCGCCGCAGGAGATCAGGGTTGCAATACGCCGATATCGCCGCCGCCGTCGCAGGCGGCCTGCTGCTGGCCTGGATCGCGGACCTTCTGACGGCCCGGCGCGGCTTCGGCGGCACAAGCCTTGTGTCCGGGACGGGCCTGGCCTGTGGATGGTTTCTGGCGGTGCGGGTCTTCGCGGTCAGCACGATGGACAGCTGGGTCTGGGTGCCGTGGGCGCTCGTGGGATCGGGCATCTGTCTGGTCGCCTTCTTCCTGTTCCGGAACAAGCGCTGATGCCGCCGCGTCTGCGTCGCTTCGTCGCCGCGATCGGCGTGCTGCTCTTTCTCGTTTTCTGGGTCTGGGGTCTGATCGCCCTGCGCGGAATGCTGCCCCCGTCGCAGTGGATCGACTTCGTCTTCTTCGGCATCGGCGGGACCGCCTGGGGCCTGCCGCTCATCCCGTTGCTGAGATGGGCGGAGCGGGGCTGAGCGTCGAACCTGGCCCCAGATACGGCGATGGGGCCGCCCGCAAGGACGACCCCACTATCATCATTCTTTTTCAAGAATGGTCGGAGCGACAGGATTCGAACCTGCGACCCCTTGACCCCCAGGCGTAGCGAGCGCCGTTTCAGCCAGTTCCGCACCGACCATGCTGTTCCGTGGTTCTGGCGCTTTCCTTGCATCCACCGCGACTTAGAGCGAACACCTTGTTCCAGCCTGTGCCGGTATGAACCGCCCGAGGCTGTGACAACGCTGTGACAACGGAGGCGGTGATGCGGGTTCGGCTGACGGGTGGCGACAGAGGCAGCATCAACCGCGCGCCCTCGTCTGACGGGCGGCCCATTATCTTAAACGATGATCTCGTGCCCGGCTTCATGCTCAGGGTCGGGAAGACCGCCAGCAGCTATCTCGTCGTCACCCGCGTGAAGGGTCGCCCTGGTCAGATCCGCCGAAGCCTGGGCACCACCCGCAACACCGAACTCGCCGCCGCGCGCGAGGCCGCCCGTCGCATCATCGAAGATGCCCAGAACGGCATTGCTCCCGGCGACGCCGAGGAGAAGGCGAAGGCGGCCGCCGGCGGCACCGACAGCTTCAAGGCCGTCAGCGACGCCTACTTCGAAGACACTCTGCGCGGGGGCGGCGCCAAGCTGCGGACCAAGACGGAGATGCAGCGGAAGGTCGAGAAGGATCTGGCCGACTGGCTCGAACGGCCGATCGGGTCCATCACCGCGCGCGAGATCTCCGACCTGATTTACAAGAAGGCGCAGACGTCCCCGATTGCCGCGAACCGCCTGGTCAGTTTCATCAAGAAGCTGATGCGGTGGGCGAAGCGCCGACACATCGTCACGGCCAACCCGGCCGCTGACATCGAGAAGCCGTCCGATGAGGTCTCCCGCGACCGCTACCTGAGCGACGAGGAGATCCGGCTGGTCTGGGATGCCTGTGGCCGCGTCGGCGATCCCTATGGCCGCCTTGTGCGGCTGGCCTTGGTCACCGGTCAGCGGCGGGGTGAAGTGGCGGGACTGCGCCGCTGCGAGATCGGTAAGCTCGAACACCGCGACGGCCGGACTGGAGAGACGCAGGAGCTAGAGGCGTGGTTGATCCCGGCCGGGCGGACGAAGCGCCTACGGGCCCACGCCGTCCCGCTCTCGCCCCTCGCCAAGCGCCTGATCGACGGCACTCCGAAGCTGCAGGTGGAAGGCCAGCTGCTCGAGCACATCTTCGCCAGCGGAGTCGGGGGCGACCAGCCGCCCTCGGCTTGGTCGAAGTTCAAGCGCCGGCTGGATGACGAGGTCGGCAAAGCCATCGCCAAGGCGCTTCACGAGCTCTTCGACCGAAAGGCGCATGCCCTGCCCGACTGGCATGTCCATGATCTGCGCCGGACCTGCGCCACCCACATGGAGATGCTGGGCGTCGATCGCAGGGTGATCAGCCGGGTGCTGAACCATGCCGAGGGAGACAGCAGCGTTACCGCCATCTACGCGCGCTACCGGTTCGACGCCGAGGCCGCTGAAGCCCTGAACCTATGGGCGGCGAAGCTCGAGCGTCTAACCGGGGGCGATGTCGTCGCGATCCGTCCTGCAGGTGCGGCGTGAGCCTCGACAGAGCCGCACCGGTCGACGGGCAGATTGAATCACTGCTCGGCAGTGAGGCTCGCCGGTGGACCAAGACCCTTCCGGCTGAGCGGCAGGCTTGGCTCGAGCGCTGCGGCCCTCGCAACGCCCTGCCCGAATGGCTTATCGATGCGGAGCGAGACCTGACAGGGCGAGGTGTGGAGATCCTCGACTTCGCAGAGGGCAGTCTTCCCGCCGGCATTCGAGACCGAATGATGGGCGCGGTAGGCGACAGCATCTACGTCATGGCTGCTGCTCGGCTCATTCCTGGTGCATCGACTGTTCGTGACCAGGTCCTGCCACTGCTGGACGATCTCTGGAACGCTCTGAACGACAATGATCACCTGGCGGCTGCCCTGATTCTTCCGATGATTGCCGGTCTGGCGGGACAGGCACGTCAGATGCTGCACAACCTACCTCGCGCTGCGCCGCCAGGTCGCAAACCCGGCCCGTCCGAGGTCGGAGCGGCATACGACGCAGCAGTCGTTGACATCATTCGGCGCGTCGATGGGGCAACCGAGAAGCAGGCCGATGTCATTAACGAGTGGGCGGCGCGCCTGGACCGCCCCGAGGTTGAGCTCGAGAGCATTAAGACCCAGCTGCGCGACAGAGTGAGGCGTGGACGGAAGCGCAGATCAAATGGGAGCAAATGATCTGCGGGGACTCTGGCGGCGCATAGAGGTTTCGTTGGGCTCCAAGGCCGCGATGGACGGTCGAACGGAGACAGCACATGACCCCCGAACCCCAGACTTTAGCTTCTGACGCCGACCGCCTGATCCAAGTGAAGGAGGTGATCCGCCTCACCAGCGTCTCGCGCACCCAGCTGCATCGCCTGGTGAAGGCCGGTAGCTTTCCCCGCCCCTGCAAGATTGGCACGGCTCGGAAGGCCTGGAGCCTCGAGGATGTGCGGCGCTGGGTCGCCGACCGTCGCGCTGAGGCGAACGCAGCGTGACCCCGAAATCGAACACCCCCGCCGCCGATGGCGTGGCGAGCGGCGGCAATCGGGATGTTCTGGCGGGCGCCGAGCGTCCCGATTACACCCCGCCCACCGGCTCTATCACCCGACCCAGCGATCTGGTTCAGGACCGTTGGCTACGCGGAGTCGCACGGGATCGGCGGCAGGGCAACGCCGCCTTCCGCGTGGCTTGGGCGGTGTCGACTTTCCTGCGTCGAAACGGCCCCGAGATAGCCGCGACGCTGGTGGCTCTCGACGCCGTCGCGGCCCCGTCACGTAGAGCCGATGGGGCTAGCAAATGGCTACGGCAGGGTCTGCTGTCCCTGGAAAGCGGCGGCCACCTCTGGATCGATCGCTCTGCTGGTCGCGGTCGCGGCCGCTCGCACCGCTACGCCCTGATCATGAGCGAGGATCGGGTCTAACTCATGGGCGCTCTCCTAAAGCCTCGCTCCCGAAAGGAGCAGCTTCAGCTTGATCGAAGGTTGACGGAGGAGAAGCTGCGCCGAGCGGTCGCGCGCGACCAAACCGGGACGCTTACGACGGTCACGTTCTTTGTGGTGTCGACCCTGCTTTCTTACATGGGAGAGGAAGGCGAGGCGTTTCCCTCCATGGATACCTTGGCGCGGGCTGTCGGATTGAACGAGCGGACGGTTCGGTATCATCTCGGGTGCGCGGTCGCGGCAGGTTTCCTCCTCAAGCGCCGAGATGGAAGACGGAAGACCAACGTCTATTTGCTTAATCCGACCCTCTTCGCACGCCCAGGAGATCGAGCGAACACGGCCGGCCGTTCTGACGAAGCGACCGGGTCGGCGGCGCCAGTTAGTCGATCTATGACCGCGCGCTGCGGGGGAGGCGTCGACTCCGGCAAACGGGACACAGAGTCCGCGTACAGCTCCCACCTTGAACGAGTGATCGGGCCATCGGCGCCGAGTCAACGGTTCAGCGGCGCCAAAGTCACCGGCGCCGCTGAACCGACAATCCACTTGGAAGAGATCTACAAAGAAGAACCACGAACAAAGAATCTTGTCCGATCGTCCTTCGGCCAATCTGACGATTGTTGTTCGGAAGAGCGGATTGAAGAGCTCACCACGCGCATCTTCCGCCAAACCCACGGCGTCGGCCGTGATCGATCAAGAAAGACTCGAATTGCGCGCGCGCTGCGCAAGCTTGCCGGCGAGCGCGTGGACTTGGAAGCCGCCGCACGCGGCACGATTGCGGCGATGCATGGCCCGGACGCCTACAACGACGATCTCAACGGTCACCAGGCCGCCGAGAAGATTCTTCGATCGCGGCGGTGGGAGTCGTGGCTGGTGGATGATCGGCCGGGCGAAATTGGCGACGTGGACGGTGCCGCCGGCGAGGACGACTGGACCGCCTTCGACTGATAGGACCGCCCCCCCCCGGCATTGTTGGGATGGGTCACATGAGCTTGCGATCTGGTCACTGAAGATCGCACCATTTTCCAAGCCGGTGGGGGTCAAAAAGTCCGGAAAACGTTTCGCGCAGACCGGCGCCGTGCCCACTTCTTCAGGGAGTCCAATAAAATGGGGGGGGGTCATTTCCCTCGAATTCGTTGAACATGCGGGGACTCGTTAACTCCTTGGCACATCGAGGTAGATAGGTAGTCCTCGACTCCTTGGCTGAAGGGGGAGGCCTCTTCCGTTCTCAGAGCGCTGACGCTGCCTTTGCTATATGTGGCGACGCCCGTCTAAGCGGCGCGCTCCTGGATACATGTGACGTCGTTCGAGAAACCGGTCAGCTGATTGCCATTGGATCAGAGCGTGTATCGGCGGCAGTCAACAGAACCGTTCCGCCCCAAGGCGCCGGGGTTCGAACGTCCCTAAGGCTGGGCCTGGCTGCTGATGCTGAGCGCTGAACTGGCGCGGCATGACACGGATGAAGGCCGCCGCTGGTTCGAGACCCTGCAACCGCTGGCTCACGTTTTCGCCGAACGGTTCAAGGCCTTCCTGCCGCTGGCTGACTATCCGGTGCGGGTCGGGACCCACACCAACACCGCCTTCGCCCTTCGTCTGACCCTGGACTATGCAGACGCACACGACGCCGACTTGGCCGCCCTCTGCCGCGAGGCCGCCCTGGCCTGGCACGCGAACGATCGAGACTGCCAGGCCTGGGAGCCGTCGCAGGACGAGTTTTTGTCCCCCTCCCTGATGGTGGCGGAATTGATGCGGCGCATCCTGCCGTCTGACAACTTCCAGAGCTGGTTCGCCGCCTTCCTGCCCGGTCTCGCGGCGCATGAGCCGGCGACCCTGCTGTCGCCCGCCCGCGTCAGCGACCGCAGTGACGGCAAGATCGCCCATCTGGACGAACTCAATCTCAGCCGTGCCTGGTGCTGGCGCGGCATCGCCTCTGCCCTTCCTGGCGAATCTCCCGTCCGCGCGATCGCCGCCGACGCGGCCGATCGCCATCTCGATGTCGCGCTTGCGCATGTCACCGGCGACTATATGGGTGAGCACTGGCTGGCCAGCTTCGCGCTCCTCGCGCTCCTGCAGACACCGAAGTCTGTCATCACCGCTGAGCCAAACGAGTAGTCCGCCGCCAGTTGTCAGACCTCGAAGGCTAGCGCTTGGCGTCCCCACTCACAAATGTCTGTCATGCGCCAGGAGCGGTCATTACTCAACGCCGGAAACCGGACCTCGGCAACACACCTTGTTGAGCGTCCGCTCTCGACCCGTTGCGGACATAGTTAGATCAGTTCCGCTATAGATGGCTTATGACCACCACCACTCCAACGCGGGATGCCGAAGCTACCCGACACGCGATCCTTCGGGCTGCGCTGGACCTCTTCGCTGAGGAGGGTTTCGAGGCGGTCGGAGTCCGCTCTATTGGAGCGCGCGCGGGCGTCGATTATTCGCTGATCAGCCGATACTTCGGTGGAAAGGACGAGCTTTTCGTCGAAGTGATCAAATCTGGAGCGTGAACTGGCAGCGTCGCTGGGGAGATCGTGAGAGCTTCGCTGAGCGCGTGACGGATGATGTTCTGGCGGTTCCAAATGGCGGAAGGGTGCTGCGCGACTTGCTCGTTCTGATGCGCTCCGCTGGATCAGATAAGGCCAAACGCCTCATCGATGAAGCGTTGGGTCACCAAGGCTTTCGCGACCTTGAAGCATGGATCGGGGGCGAGGACGCAGATGTCCGTGCGCGCCTGCTTATGGGCTTTCTCGCCGGTATGGCCATCACCCGCGATCTGAACAGTAAGTTTGACCTCAGTCCCGAACGCGCCGTCGTAATGCGCGAGCAACTCCGTTCAGCGGTTGCTGCCTTCCTCATGCCAGCGACTTGAGAACGCCAGTCCGCTTTCCACCCTTAGCGGACGAATGCCGGGTCCGCTGAGCGGACCCGGTCGGTGTCAGAGATCGATCTGCTCAGAGAGCTCCAAGGCGTCGTCAACTTCGATGCCAAGGTAGCGTACGGTGCTCTCCAGCTTGCGGTGACCGAGAAGCAGCTGGCATGCGCGCAGGTTGCCGGTCTTCTTGTAGACGAGTGAGACCGTCGTGCGCCTGAGGCTATGGGTGCCGTAAGCCGCGGGCTCCAGATCTATCAAACGGATCCATTGATCGACCAGTCTCGCGTGCTGTCGCGTGCCCATATGGCAGCCGGCATGGTTTCGGCTCGGAAACAGCCAGTCGTCGTCACGCTGTCCTCGGAGTTCCAACCAGGCTCCAATCGCGTCGCGGGCTGGCTCTGTGATCTCGAAGGAACCGGTCGTCCGGTCTTCTGCTGGATGACGGTGGATCGAAGCCTAAGTGAGCCGCCAGGCGCGACGTCACTGACGCGGAGCTTCACCAGATCACAGGCTCTGAGCTTTGCATCCAGTGCACAGTTAAACATCGCAAGGTCGCGTAAGCGGATGCGGTCCTTACCGATCACGATCGACAAAATCCTGGACTGATTAGCCGAAGACAGCATCCACCGTGCCGGGTCAATACCCAGCCTCAGCCATTCTCCGGTTCCTAGTCTGGCTTGTAGGTGGGCTTTGCTGGCGGAACGATGTAGCTCAACGTCACGATCCCCGCGGCGATCAGTCCAACACGCCAATTCCAGAATGCCAAGCCGAATGCCGCCCAATAGGCAGCGGCAGTTAGGCCATATTTGATGGTAAGACTGCGAAGATAAGCCTCGGTCAGCCTTCGATCGGGAAGACCTCTCGCGGTGGCGTATACCCAACGAAGAAACCACCAAGTCGCCGGTGTCGCTGCTACGCCCAGATACCATAGGGCGGCGGTGGTGCTCTCCGCATCTCCGCCGAGGTGTTCGACCAACGGTCGCGCAGGAAACGGAGTGATGCTGACGGCAGCTAGAAAGCCGATGCTCAGCAGATTGTAGCCGTGGTCGGTCTTCTCCAGCAGCTTGCCACTGAAATGGCTGTACGCCCAGTAGAGGCCGATCAGGACCACGCTGAGAACGTAGGCGCCGTACTCCGGCGCCAACTTCAGATACGCCGCTGCGAGGTCGCCCTCCTCCGGTTTCGGCGCGTGCAACTCGACCACAGGAAGGGTGAACGCGATCGCAAGTACCGCGTCCATGAACGCCTCAAGGCGATCCGATTTGCGTTCGGTTCCTTCGAGAGAGAAGATCGCCATCTGCCGCTACAGCATTTCGAGCGGGCGTCGGTCCGCTGGGCGGGGAAATGCCGCGTCGAGTGTCGCAATGTCGGCGTCTGAGAGGACGATATCCGCGGCCGCGCGGTTCTCCCGCACGTGTGCGATCGAACTCGCTTTCGGGATGGCGATGAGGCCATCGTGCCGCAACGTCCAGGAGAGTGCCACTTGGGCAGGGGTTGCACCGACCTCGGCTGCGATCTTTTCGAGGGCGGGATGGCTTGAGAGTCGTCCCTGCTCGACGGGACTATACGCCATCGCTGGCACTTTATGCTCGGCGAGCCACGGCAACAGGTCCAGCTCGGGGCCTCGACGGACGAGATTGTAGAGGATCTGATCGGTCACGCAGCCATCTCCGCCCGCAGCGACAAGCTCGTCCATATCGTCAGTATCGAGGTTACTGACACCCCAATGCCGAATCTTCCCTGCCGATTTCAGCGCCTTCATTGCCTCCACCGTCTCAGCGAGCGGCACCGATCCCCGCCAGTGGAGCAAATAGAGGTCGAGCCGATCAGTGCCGAGCCGCTTCAGGCTCGCCTCGCACGCACCGGTAAGGCGGGAGCGCGATGCGTTCTGTGGATACGCCTTGCTGACGAGGAACAACTCGTCGCGACGCTCGCCGAGCGCTTCGCAGACCAGCACTTCCGCCGCACCGTCGCCGTACATTTCCGCTGTATCGACGAGCGTCATACCGAGCTCGACACCTGCGCGCAGCGCGGCGACTTCATCGGATCGCCGCTCGGCACGCTCACCCATCTTCCAGGTGCCTTGACCCATTGAAGGAACCACTTCCCCGCCGGGCAATGTCACGTGTTTCATGTGCTTTCGTCCTATGAGATGAGTTCGACTGTTCGGTCGCGCGAGGCGGATTGGCAGATGACCACCATGTAAAGATCACATCGCGGCCGGCCATCTATCGAGTGCCATTTTGGCGATGGAGAGCAGTTCGTTGATCGTAGCGCCGTCGCGCGCCTGAACGGACATGCCTTCCATGACCGTATTGATGAATTTGCCTAGCACGGCCGGATCGGTGTTGGCCGCAAGCTCACCCTGCGCGGCGCCGCGTTGCAGACGCTCGATCAGGAGGGCCTCCGCCGCGATACGCTTGTCGCGCAGCAGGCGTTCGATGGCGGCGGACGCCGGCGAAACGGCTACCGCTGCCGAATACATGAAGCAGCCGGCCGGCGTTCCAGGTTCCGAGAATGATGACGCCGCTCGTTCCAGCAGGCCTTTGACGGCCTCGTGGGTGGACAACGCCGGATCGTTGATGGGTGCATAGAGGTGGACGCTGAACGTCGCAGCGTAGCGCTCGATCACCGCCGCAAACAGCCCCGCCTTGTTGTCAAACGCTGCATAGAGACTGGCGGCGGCGACGCCAGTCTCCGCAACCAAATCGGCCATCGATGTCGCCTCGTAGCCGCGCTGCCAGAACAGCCGCACCGCCTTGTCGAGCGCAGCGTCAGTGTCGAACACACGAGGGCGACCTACGGGGCGACGGGCTTTCGTCTCTGTCATCGCTGGCGCACTATATGGAACGATCGATAAATAATATCTTGAAACTGGTGATCCACCCCCTTACAGAACGATCATTCAATAATCAAGGAGTCTCCAATGAGCCGCATCGTCCGTATTCACGAATATGGCGACGCCAGCGTCCTCAAGATTGAAGATGTGGCGGTCCCCGCGCCCGCGGCCGACGAAGTGCAGATCGCGGTGAAGGCGATAGGCATAAACCGCGCCGAGGTGATGTTCCGCAACCATGCCTACCTTCAGGAAGCCGAGTTCCCGAGCCGCCTTGGCTATGAGGCTGCCGGCACTGTCGCTGCGGTCGGTGCGGACGTTACCGGGTTTGCGGAAGGCGAAGCCGTCAGCGTCATTCCCCCACTCGATATCGCGCGCTGGGGCACTTATGGCGAGGTCGCAAACGTGCCCGCCCGCCTCGTCGTCAAGCATCCTGCGGCGCTGTCGTTCGAGGAAGCGGCGGCCGTGTGGATGCAGTATGTCACCGCCTGGGGTGCGCTGGTGGAGCAGGCGAAACTCGGCGAGGGCGATTTCGTCATCGTCACTGCTGCCTCCAGCAGCGTCGGCCTTGCTGCCTTCCAGATTGCGCGGATGGTCGGCGCGACGGTAATCGCGACGACGCGTACCGGCGCCAAGCGCCAGGCCCTGATCGATGCCGGTGCACATCATGTCGTCGCGACCGGGGAAGAGGATCTGGTAGCCAGGGTGATGGAGATAACCGATGGTCAGGGTGCGCGCGTGGTGCTCGATCCCGTCGGAGGCCCGTCGTTCGAGCCGCTGACCGAGAGCATGGCACGCGGCGGCATCCTGCTCGAATATGGCGCGCTCAGCGGCGAACCGACGCCGTTCCCGTTGTTCTCCGTGCTGGGCAAGAGCCTCACCCTCAAGGGGTATCTCTACAGCGAGATCGTCTCGGACGATGCCGCCCTCGATCGCGCCAAGGCGTTCATCGTGGCGGGTCTGGAATCGGGCGAGCTCAAGCCGCGGATCGCGCGCACTTTCCCGCTAGGCGCCATCCAGGACGCTCACCGCTTCCTCGAATCGAACGACCAGATCGGCAAGGTCGTCGTTACGGTCTGACCGGCATACCGGGGGAGTGAGCGATCGCTCCCCCCTTCCCCGACAGCGAATCGGACCCTCGGCGCCCATGCCAAGGCTGCTCGTGGCGCAGGCTTGAGAGCATGACCGGAACCTCGCCCGATTAGAAAAACGCCCGGCTCTGTGCAGGATTGAAACTCCCCCCCTGTATAGTATGCTGGAGCGATTTTTCCAGGAAAACGCGATGCCACATTCATCAGAGGACAAGAAGCGAGCCATCACACGCTTGCGGCGCATCAAGGGTCAGGCGGACGCTCTGGAACGCGCGATCGAAGCGGGGGCCGATTGCGCTCCCCTGCTGCAGCAAATTGTCGCCATGCGTGGTGCGACAAATGGACTGATGGCAGAAGTGATGCAGAGTCATCTCAGGGAAACATTCGGTGCGGGCGCCGATCGGGCCGTCGGAGGCGCAGGTGGCGAGCACGATGACGGCGTGGAGGGCGTAATGAAGATTCTGCGTACTTATCTCAAATGACGACTTCAGGCTCATTTTCCTGCCTGTGTCCTCCCGCACTCAGAAGCCAGCCCCTGCTGTTTTCTCTGGTTTAAGATCCTCGTCAGGACACCTCTTGTATACTGCTGGGGAGTATGATAAGCATACTCCCTGCCAGTATGAGAATGTCGACGGATTTGCGCTGACGCAACGGCCTCGCGCCAGCAAACATTTTAGTCCAACGAGGGTATCCCAACATGAAATCTCGCGCCGCTGTAGCCTTCGAGGCGGGCAAGCCACTCGAAATCGTCGAGATTGATGTCGCCCCACCCCGGAAAGGCGAAGTCCTCATACGGGTGACGCATACCGGGGTGTGCCACACTGACGCGTATACGCTGGCGGGGAATGATCCGGAGGGCGTTTTCCCGGTGGTTCTGGGCCACGAGGGCGCGGGCATCGTTGTCGAGGTCGGTGAAAACGTCACCAGCGTCGTGCCGGGCGATCACGTGATTCCGCTCTACACTGCCGAGTGCGGCAAGTGCGACTTCTGCCTGTCGGGCAAGACCAACCTGTGCGTCGCTGTCCGCGAAACGCAGGGCAAGGGCTTGATGCCCGATGGGACCACCCGCTTTTCGTACAATGGTCAGCCTCTCTATCATTACATGGGCTGTTCAACCTTCAGTGAATATACTGTCGTCGCCGAAGTCTCGCTCGCCAAGATCAATCCCGAGGCAAACCCCGAACATGTCTGCCTGCTCGGCTGCGGCGTCACGACCGGCATCGGCGCAGTCCACAATACCGCCAAAGTCCAGCCTGGAGATTCGGTTGCCGTGTTCGGCCTCGGCGGCATCGGCCTCGCGGCGATTCAGGGTGCGCGCCAGGCGAAGGCGGGTCGCATCATCGCCATCGACACCAATCCGTCCAAGTTCGAGCTGGCGCGCCAGTTCGGCGCGACCGAGTGCATCAACCCCAAGGACCATGACAAGCCCATCCAGCAAGTGCTGATCGAGATGACGGGCTGGGGCATCGATCATACCTTCGAGTGCATCGGCAACGTCCACGTCATGCGCGCCGCGCTTGAATCAGCGCACCGTGGCTGGGGTCAGTCGATCGTGATTGGCGTTGCCGGCGCGGGCGAGGAAATCTCCACCCGCCCATTCCAGCTCGTCACGGGCCGCGTATGGAAGGGGTCCGCTTTCGGTGGCGTCAAGGGGCGGACTGAGGTCCCCGGCATGGTCGAGGACGCGATGAGAGGCGATATCGATCTGGCCCCGTTCGTAACCCACACGATGGGTTTGGAGGAGATCAACGAGGCCTTCGAACTGATGCGTCAAGGCAAGTCGATCCGCTCGGTCATTCACTACTGACCCATCGATCCGAAGCGGCGCGAAGCGCTCGAATCGACAACTCGCCCGTCATCATGGCCCGACCCCGGCCATCATGACGCGCGCTCTGGCAAATGGGCAACGCGTAGCGATGCGGTAACAAGGGCCGAAGTACGGTCGTTACATGCCGATAGCGGCATTGACCAGGTCCGCCTGGCCCAGGCGCTTACCAGCGGAGTGTGTGTGGTCTCGTCGCGCGACCCAACGGGAAAAATGGTTTTGTCGTAACCTTTGTCTGATGCTGGAAAAATATTTCAAAGGTGCCGAACATCGGGCCAGCCTGGCCGTTGGACGTATTGAGTCGGAAATGCATTCATCTGTCGCCCGACTGTGATGAACCACGGCCCGCACGAGCGTATAGGGCAGGAAGACTGAATTGAAGAGCAAGGATATTCACGCGAGGACGCCGGCCACCGATCATGGGCATACGGGGCCGCCCGCTTGCGTGCAGGTTCGCGGCGCACGCCAGAATAACCTCAAAAATATTGACGTCGATGTACCGCGCGACGCCTTCGTGGTGTTCACCGGCATATCGGGCTCGGGCAAGTCATCGCTCGCGTTCGGCACCCTTTATGCCGAAGCCCAGCGGCGTTATCTGGAATCGGTTGCGCCCTATGCCCGTCGCCTGATCGACCAGGCCGGCGTGCCGGAGGTCGACGCGATCGACGGTTTGCCGCCTGCGGTCGCGTTGCAGCAGCAGCGCGGCTCGGCCAACGCGCGATCCTCGGTCGGCAGCGTGACGACGCTCTCCAGCCTGGTGCGGATGCTCTATTCGCGCGTCGGCGAATATCCGCGCCATCAGCCGATGCTCTATGCGGAGGATTTCTCCCCCAACACGGTCGCGGGGGCCTGCCCGACCTGTCACGGCATCGGGCGCGTCTATGACGCGACCGAAGAGACGATGGTTCCTGACGACAGCCTCACCATTCGCGATCGAGCGATCGCCGCCTGGCCGACCGCCTGGCATGGCCAGAACCTGCGCGATATCCTCGTTTCGCTGGGCTATGACGTCGATACGCCGTGGCGCGACCTGCCGAAAAAGGATCGCGACTGGATCCTCTTCACTGAAGAGGCGCCGACGGTGCCGGTCTATGCGGGTCTGACGCCCGAACAGACCCGCGTGGCGCTGAAGCGCCGCATGGAACCGAGCTATCAGGGCACCTTCACCGGCGCCCGCCGCTATGTGCTGGAGACCTTCGCCAACACGAAAAGCGCGCTGATGAAGAAGCGCGTCTCGCAATATATCATCGGCCGCGATTGCCCGACCTGCGACGGCAAGCGCCTGAAGCGCGAAGCCCTGTCGGTCAAATTCGCCGGTTTCGATATTGCCGAGTTCGGCGACCTGACGGTGCTCAAACTGAAGGACTTGCTGATGCCCGTCGCGCATGGCGCGTATGGGGGGGTCTCAGCCCCCTCAAAGGGCCATGTTCTGGAAAAAGCGGCCCGCGATGCAGCGGTCGAACAACGGGTTGCGGCGGGCGGTTCTGCGCACAAGAGCGCGCCCGACGTACGCCGCACGCCTAATCTCTCCGACGAGAAGCGGATCGCCGCCCAACGCCTTGCCTGCGAATTGATCGAGCGGCTAGATCCGCTGATCGATCTTGGCCTTGGCTACATTTCGCTCGACCGCAGCACGCCGACGCTCTCCTCCGGAGAGCTGCAGCGCTTGCGGCTTGCCACGCAATTGTCGTCACAGCTTTTCGGCGTGGTCTATGTGCTTGACGAGCCTTCGGCAGGGTTGCACCCGGCAGATGGCGAAGCCTTGCTCACCATCCTCGAGCGTCTCAAGGCGGCGGGCAACTCCCTGTTCGTCGTTGAACATGATCTCGACGTGATCCGCCGCGCGGAATGGCTCGTCGATGTCGGGCCAGGAGCCGGGGAAAAGGGCGGTGAAGTCCTCTACAGCGGGCCGATAGAGGGGCTTGCCGACGTCGAGACTTCGATCACCCGCCGTTACCTGTTCGCAGAGGCGCTCCGCAGTGAGCGCACACCGCGCGATCCCAAGGCATGGCTACGCCTGGAAGGGATCAGGCGGAACAATCTTCATGGTCTCGACGTCGAGTTTCCCATCGGCTGCTTCACCGCTGTCACCGGCGTTTCGGGATCGGGCAAATCCAGTCTTGTCAGTCAGGCGCTGCTCGAGCTCGTCACGGAACACCTCGGCGGGTCCCCCGTGGCTGAGGAGGAGGATATCGATCCGCTGCTCGATCTTGCGCAGAACGACACTGAAGGACGCATTGTCGCAGGCATGGAGCATGTTCGCAGGCTGGTGCGGGTCGATCAGAAACCGATCGGCCGCACGCCGCGCTCGAACCTATCCACCTACAGCGGCATGTTCGACCATGTGCGACGGATCTTCGCTGATACGCCGCTCGCCCGCCGGCGGCACTACAGCCCGGGGAGGTTCTCGTTCAACGTCGCGCAAGGCCGCTGCCCTGTGTGCGAGGGCGAAGGATACGTCATGGTGGAGCTGCTGTTCCTGCCGAGCGTTTTTGCCCCGTGTTCGACCTGTCATGGCTCTCGCTACAACCCGCAAACGCTCGAAGTCGAATGGAACGGGCGCAATATCGCCCAGGTGCTCGAACTGACGGTCGACGATGCGTGCGATTTCTTCGCTGGCGAGGCATCTGTGATGCGCTCCCTCGACGTGTTGCGGGAGATCGGTCTAGGCTATCTGAGGCTCGGTCAGCCGGCGACCGAGCTGTCTGGCGGGGAGGCGCAGCGCATCAAGCTGGCGACTGAACTGCAACGTGCTCAACGCGGCAACACGATCTATATCCTCGACGAGCCAACTTCGGGGCTTCACCCCTCCGATGGCGACCGCCTGATGCAACACCTGCAGGGCCTCGTAGACGCCGGCAATACCGTCGTAGTCGTCGAACATGACATGCGCGCCGTCACGCAGGCGGACTGGATCATCGACCTGGGACCGGGGGCTGGAGAAGATGGGGGCCGTATCGTTGCCAGCGGCGTCCCTGGCGTCGTTGCGGAAGCGAAAGGCAGTCTCACCGCCCGCTATCTCAAGGCGGCGCTGTAGGTCGCAAATCTGCCCGAACGCACGTTCGACCAGGTGCATCTCAACCACACGGCGGAATGGGTCGGATCTGGAAGCGGGAGCCGGCGATGTGTCACCGCGGTTGACGCGGCTTAGGGTTTGAGTGCCCATCAGGTGCGCCGTGTTCGTGTGATACGCGGCGTGGCGGACCTTCTCCAAGGAGAGGGCCCTCACATTGTTCGTCGAAACGCCCCGACTTAACTCCCTGCTGGGAGCGCTGCGCCCGCACCTTCTGCGATCTCCTCAACGAGTTTGGCACAGAAGGCGGGCAAATCACTGGGATCGCGGCTGGTAACAAGGCCGTTGTCGACCACGACTTCCTCATTGGTCCATGCACCGCCGGCGTTCTCGATATCGACCTTCAGCGTCGGGTAGGACGTCAAGGTGCGACCCTTGAGTACGCCCGCCTCAATCAATGTCCAGGGGGCATGGCATATAGCCGCGACAGGTTTCTTCTGATCGAAGAAAGCCCGGATGAAACCAATCGCCTCGTCGCTGCCGCGCAGCTTGTCGGCACCGACAGTCCCTCCGGGCACAACAAGCCCGTCGAAATCGTCGGCTTTGACCTCGGAAAACGTCTTGTCGATAGTATAGCTGCCGCCCTCGTCAAGATCGCTATTGACTGTGCGAGCCTTGCCCGGTTCAAAACTGACCACGGTAACTTTGCCACCCGCGTCCTCGACAGCTTGCTTGGGCTTCGAGAATTCTGGTTCTTCCGTCCCGCGCGGTGCGATCAGAATGGCAACTGATTTGCCTTCTAAAGTCATAAGTTATTTCCTGTTCCGTCGAAGACTAAGGTCAGGCGCCCGGCTTGAGCACGACCTTGGTCCAACCAGCATCGCGCTCGTCGAAGTGCTTGTAGGCGTCTGGCGCCTGGTCAAGCGGCAGTCGGTGCGAGATGATTTGGGCAGGATTAGCTCGGTCTTGCTCGATAAGCTTCATCAGTCGCCGGTTGTAGTGCTTTACATTGCACTGGCCGGTGCCGATCTTCTGGCCCTTGAACCAGAAGTTGCCGAAGTCGAACGCCATCTTGCCTTCCTTCTGCAGATCGTCGGGCGCGTTCGGGTCTTCCGGAATGAACACGCCGACGACGCCGATGCCTCCGGTGGCCTTCGTGCTTTTGACGAGGCAGTTCATCGTGTAGTTGCTGCGCTCCTTGCCGTGGCGATCGCAACACTGATACCCAACCGCCTCGACCCCCCGATCAGTCCCGAGGCCGCCCGTCGCGTCAAGGATCTGCTGGGCGGGATCGCCCTTGCGCATGTCGATCGGAATAGCGCCCATCGCCTCGGCCAGTTTCAGGCGGTCATCGTGAGAATCGACCACGAAGATCTGAGCGGCGCCGCGGATTTCGGCTGAGTGCGCGGCCATCAAACCGACCGGACCGGCACCGTAGATCGCGATGCTTTCGCCAGGTTGGAAACCCGACAGTTCGACGCCATGCCAACCGGTGGGGAAGATGTCGGAGAGCATGACATAGTCATCCTCCTTCTCCTCAGCGTCCTCAGGCAGCTTCAGACAATTGAAGTCCGCATAAGGAACGCGCATAAATTCGGCCTGACCGCCTTGCCACGGACCCATCTCGGCAAACCCATACGCTGCGCCGGCGGTTCCAGGGTTGGTCGTGAGGCAAAAACCCGTCAAACCGCGTTCGCAATTTTCGCAGAAACCGCAACCGACGTTGAACGGCATGCACACGCGATCGCCCTTCTTGATGCGATCTACGGCAGAGCCGACTTCGATGACCTCGCCAAGGTTTTCGTGTCCGAAGACCTTGCCCTTCTCGAAGCTGGTACGGCCTTCATACATGTGAAGGTCCGACCCGCAGATATTGGTCGTGGTCAGCCGGATGATAACATCGGTCTGCTTTTCGATCTTCGGATCGTCGATGGTATTGACGGAAACATCTTTGGGCCCGTTGTACACGACAGCTTTCACGGTTCTTTTCCTTTCGCAGCTCTTCTCAACGCGTCATCAAATCGAGAGCTTGGTCATTATCCGGTCCATTTCAACGGCGGAGGACATCGAACCCTTCGAAGTGATCTCAGTTTAGTGAACCTTCTGCTACCTGGGAGGTTCCGCCCCGTAGGGCCGTCCTGGGATTGATTCACCGCAGCTTTCTGAATGACCGAGCCAGAACGGCCGAATAAAGCGCCAAGCGGAGACGACCAGCGCCGCGCGGGAGGCGCGCCTGGCGCACAAGCCCGCCGCCGTCGACTGAACGGCGTCGACTGAATCGCCGTAGACTGAGCAGGCGGCGCCGCACCCGGCACCGCGCTCCAAGGCTCAGCCGCGCGCCAACGCCTGCGCCGCCGCCTCGACCACCCTCTGGTCCTGCT